>CAJQQY010000166.1 GCA_905480595.1 uncultured Saprospiraceae bacterium
CTTTCTGTGCATCATTGATTGGAAAAAATCTTCCTTGTGCATCAGTCTCATATAAAAGTGAATAAATGGATTTCTCTAAAATACCATTTCGGTAATCATAGATTTTTAAATCAGGACGATTATTAGCCAAGGACTTTGCGAAAAGCAAAAATGGAGTCATCGCATATCGAAGGTAATATGGTCCTTCCGTAAAATGTCCATCAGGTGAAAAAGAGAAATCCAATTGAGCAAAGAAGCCTGCTGCATTTTGTCCTTCCACTTTAATAAAGCCACCATCATTATCAAGCATGGTATTATCCAAGCCATCATTTTTCAAACCATACAAAGCTCGCTGAATCAACTCTTCATCGTTCATTACCAAACCAATCATTCCAACTCCAGCATTTGCCCAAGTGGAATGATTATGTACTCGATTAAAAAACTTTGGATTATCAGTTGATATCCATTCTGCTAATGGACGAAAAAGATCTGTCTCAACAAAATCTCTTTCTTTTTTTGACATATAATCATATACACAATCATATGCTTGACTGACATAAACGAGCCAATTGGCATCATTTAGACATTGCCAAAAAATCTTTCCAGTTGCATAACTTCGATCCGTTGGATGCTTGGGCAGAGACGGAAACATTTTTGCGTAAGCGAGTAAATTTTGACGAATGTATTCTGCGTATTTTTTTTCACCTGTGATTTGATATAAATTTCCTGCCTTTCTTAAAATAAAAAAGTTTTGTTTATGGCGTTCGTGAGTGTAACCACCTGCCATATCTTTTGGAATAGGTACTTTGACACCAATTTCTATTTCAGTATCTACTTCAGCCTTTACTTTTGCTAGAACTTCGTCGAACATTGGAACGGTTCCTATATTCTTTTTAATTTCTGCTACACCCTTTTTTGTCAAAATCAGGTTGGGGTGATTTTGGGAAAAAAGAGTTAAAGTTGCTCCAAGGAACAGGATGATTAGGAAATTTATTTTAATTGTTTCTTTCATTCTAAATGGTTCTCTGCTATAGCAGACCTTATTTATTTTTTAGCCTTTTATGTTCTGTTCTATAGTATGCTTTTAATAATTTTCCATGATACCTAAAACACCGTTGTATGAAATAATACAAGCAAAAATTAAAGACATGACAATACCTGTATTAAGTAAAATGCCCGCTTTGTGTTCTCCCATCAAATCCTTTTTATTAATTAAAATAAAAATCCCTAAGATGACAAGTGGCAAAACAAACACATTAAATACTTGCGTTAAAATTTGAGCTTTGATTGGATTTGCTCCGAAAACAGGAACACTCAATCCAATGATACATGCTATTCCTGTAATAATTTTAAACTGCTTGGATTCTAAATCTAATTTTCCATTTTGATAATCTGCCACCAATAAAGGTGCAATCATTAATATAGGAAAGATGGAAGATAATCCCGCCGCTAATGTTCCCATAAAAAATATAGCAATCGCATATTTTCCTGCAATCGGTTCTAGCGCATAAACCATATCTAATACTTTCGTCACAACTTTTCCATCATGGTAAAATGCTCCCATGGCTACTGCCATAATTGAACCGCTGATAATAAAAATTAAAATCGCAGCCCACATCGCATCCTTACTTTGTTCTTTCATATTGTCTTTTGTCCAACCCTTCCCTTGAATAAAAAGTGGTCGAGACAGAAATGTCGCAGCGGCCATAGTCGTTCCTACAAATGCAGCGACTAACATCTTTCCTCCTGGCACTTGTGGAATGGAAGGAATAAATCCTTTAGCCACTTCATTTGGATCAGGTAAAATAATAAAGAGTGAAAGGAAAAATGATAAGCCCATCAAGGACACAAAAACCACTAATATTTTTTCAAAAATAGAATAACTTCCATTCCATAAAAGAAAATACATACTACCAATAATCAATAATGCAGTCGCCAACACCGTCCAATATTCTTGTCCTTCTATGGATGGAATAAACAAAACTAATGTCTCAAAAATCGCATTGGCTGAAATTCCTAAAATTCCAATTAAGGAATTCCATTGCCCAAAGGTAACTCCGATAATGATTAAAATCGAAATGATGTTTCCATACTTTAAGTGCTTTCGGAAACTAAATAATGCTGTTTCACCAGTAACTAAACTGTACCTTCCATATGCTTCCATCAATACCCAAGAAAATAAACAACTCAAAAACAACACCCACAATAACTGCATTCCATACTTGCTTCCAGCTTCGATCATCGTCGTTACACTTCCTGTTCCGATCGTATATCCGATAGCGAAAATACCTGGCCCGATTGCCAATAGAAGCAAATATAGTTTTTTGATTATGTTAGTTGGTTCTTGCATGTTTCTTAAAAAAAGGCAGGAATGTTATTCGGAAAAATTTTTTAATCAGAACAGCATCCTGCTTATTAAAACAAAACTGTATGAAAAATAACTGTTAACTATTAATTGTGATCGGTTAATGGTTTACCGTTCACAGTTAACCATTAAAAATTAATGACTTACTTCTAAGTCGTAATATTTTACTATTGCAAAGGCATTCTCTTCTGTGGAACCTAGATAGTTCCCTGCTTTGAAATAATTTTCAAAGACGCCCCATTTTTGCATATGAATTCCTTCAAAAACTTTCGATTCATTATCATTTAGGATCACTTCCATTCTTCCTTCCGAAGCAATTATCTCTAAAGTAAATTTGTCATGCCACACCTCTTCTAAAAAATTAAAACCACTATCATTTCCCCATGCACTTGTCTCTAAAATTTCTATATTAGAAGCATTTAAGTCATTAAGGACTTTTGAATTGATTCTGATTTTTCCCTTGTACCAAGAAATTTTCAAAATTGGAGGAGCATTGTTATCACTTGCTCCAATTTGATTTTTTTGGGCATCAGTTAGTCTTCCATGAATTTGCATGATAATTGTTCTGTGGAAATTTCCGCCTGCATCTTTTGATATTTCGGGAACAGAAAGTGTTCCTTTCATTCTTCCGCCTTCCGCAAAAGTCCAATTTACTTTACCATCTCCACCGTTCATTAATTCTCTTAATTCTGTTCGAGGATAAGATGAATTAGTGGTGGTTGCTCCGCCAGGATAAGTATAAAAAACCAATGAACCATCTGTGGAATCATTGTACATAAAATCTTGCAATATTGAACTAGTTGCATAATCTAAAATCTCAGGTGGGTGAATTTCGGTAGGACTTCCGCTTCCAATCGGCAAAGTTACTTTCCAATTATTCAAATCTATTTGTGGTAAAAAATAATCTACTCCTTCAACCAATGGTTCACTCGTATTAGTGAAATGAGGGTGTCCTGTAAACTGAGGTTTTACTTCTTCTTTACAACTAGTTCCAAAAAGAAAAAATATTGATGAAATTAAAAATGTAAATGTTATGTTATTTTTTTTCATAAAAAAAAATTCACCACTTAGGGTTTTTCAAAAAAATGTTTTGTAAAAAAAAATTGAATAAAAACCACCCAGTTTCAATCTGAAAACTGGGTGGTTTTTAATTCTAATCAAGAATTGATTTACTCTACAGTTACGTTATCAACGAAGACCTCATTATCGCCATCTACGGCATTTAAAGCTCTTGCATAAATAACTATCTGACTTGTAGATGGTGTAAATGTAAAGGTGCTTGTAGTAAATACACCACTATCACTATTGAAGTCATTAGTGATATCAAAATACGCATCAACAGCAGCGTCACCAGAAGGGTCAGCATCAATACCTACCTCGGTGGTGATTTCTGTATTTAAAATAAATACTTCTGTATTTACTCCCATTGCTTCCGAACGTGTATCGATAGAAAAAGTATATTCAACACCTTGCTCAACTGCTACAACTTGATACAATCGACGACAACTATTACTAATTTTTCCCCCTCTTGTTCCATTGTTTCCACTACTAGTAGATCCAATTTGCTCATTGGTACAGTAAGTTGCATCAATGTAAGCGTTCAAATCTGAATTATTCCAAAGTGGTTGATATGGACTAGGAATTGTATTTCCATTATTGTCCACAACAGTACTATTTGGTGTCATATCCCAAGCATCAGCATTGTCACCTGTATTGTTTGTATATTCATCGAAAGTACCATTAAGAACCTGTACAATAAACCCTTGAGCGATTACAACTTGAGCCGTTGCTTCAGACATCTTACCAGTCAGGCTATAAGCAGTCAAGGTCACCGTGTAGATATTATCTTCTTCATAAGTATGAGAAGGATTCATTCCTGTAAATTGGTAACCGTCTCCAAATTCCCATAACAACATTACTGCGCCCACAGAAGCATCTGTGAAATGGACAGTCTTGTAATCATCTGGATCTACTGAAGAGGTAAAATCCGCCGTAACTGGTGCTTGTATGTCAACTGGTTTTTCTAGCCTAGCTGATAAACCAGCAGCGTTTGTAACTTCCAACGTTACAGTATAAACATCAGGAGTTGCATAAACATGAGTAGGAGATTCATCTGTAGAAGTATTTCCATCACCAAAATCCCAAGCATAGGTTTCGCCATCTGTAGATGTATTAGTGAATGTGTACTCTAAAAAGTCAACTGTACTCTGTGTAACATCAAATCCTGCAGAAGGAGGTACTGCTCCAGCTGTTCCAACTTCAATTGAAAAATTATCTAGTCTAGCTTCAACAGGTCCGTTAAAGAAATAAATTGCAACAACATCATTGTCTCCAGAATTAAAAGATAGTTTTTGTTCTAAATATTCATCAGGATTCGATGTGTCGTTTACAGTTATTGAACCTATAGTGTTATCAAGAGCTTCCTGTGCAGTCGAAATAGTATTTCCTCCATTTTGTGTTACGCCTAATATAGATACAGTTACATAAGGGTCAGACGCATTATCTAACATCGTGTACCAAAATCTCAGGTCATAAACAGTATTAGCTTCTACAGCTATTTCTTGATATCCAATACGAGACTGGTCATCAGGTAACTTAGCACCTTGGTCTCCAAATGTAACAGGACTTCCTGTAATCTGAATAACACCTCCTAAATCATTATTTCTCCATGAATCTCGTCCATCACCCGTACCATCAGGTAAGGATAAATCTTCAAAACCTGGTTCCAAAATAATTGGCTGAAATGGCCCCTCAACCACAATCACATCTATTGTTATAGTGTTTGATTCTCCCCTTCCATCACTTGCAGTTAATGTTACTGGAAACGTACCTTCTCCTGGAAATGTAAATGAAGGGTCTTGTTCAGTTGATGTTCCTAATCCTCCAAAATCCCAAGCGTATGTAATAGATTCAAATGAAAGATTACCGAATTTAATCGTTTTAAAATCATCTATAGAAGAAGCATAAGAAAAGTTAGCAGTAGGTAAAATTTCGTCAGCTATCGAGTTTGCTTCTGGTAAGTCATAATCGAAAGCGTCTTTACAACTATTAAAAGCTAAAGCTATGATAGCTAAGCAAAAGAACAATTTAGTTGCTCTTTGAAAATTAAATTTATTTTTCATTTTTTTAATTTTTTTAATTTTTAATACCCAGGATTTTGGGTTAATAGCCCATCACTTAAGTTAATTTCTCTGGCTGGGATTGGTAATAATAATTGTCTGACATTGTAATCAGAGTATCCCATTTCAGCAGCGTGTGCACTTAATACAGGATCAGCAACTCCGAATCTAAGTAAATCATAGAAACGTTGATTTTCAAAAGCCAATTCTACCCGTCTTTCATCAAGTAATGTTTCTTTAGTAAGTGTAGAAGGACGATCAGCTGAAGCATCAAATCCAGCTCTAACTCTAACCGCCATATAAGAATCTATAGCACTACCATCATTCGTTGAAGCCCCACCTGCTAAAATAGACTCAGCATGCATTAACAATACATCTGCATAACGTAAAACAATCACATCATTACCTGCATCACGAGGACTTGAACCATAGGTAGGCGGAGAAACTGTAATATCAGATCCTTCAGGTAAAAACTTTGCTACTTCAACCCAAGTACCAGTATTCCAAAAGGAAGTTGCAGTTCTATTTCCTCCTATTGCGTTAAAAACTGCTACAAGATTATCATTTACCATGTTGTGACCATCTTCTCTACCTTGACGAATTGTTGCGGTAAATTCAGATGAAAAACTTTGACTTTCTAGCGTATTTCCTGATTCATATTGAACAGCAAAAATAATTTCATCATTCAATTCATTATAAAATACATCGTTAAAATTATCTTCTAAACTAAATTCCATACCATTCACTATGGCTTCGCATAATTGCTGAGCAGCAGAATAATCAGGACTGTCTTGTGTCATATATACCTTTGCCAAAAGACCTTGAGCAGCTGCTTGAGATGCTCTTGATTTATGGGTATTGTCTAAGTTATCAACCGCGTCTTGCAAATCCGAAACAATTTGACTGTAAACCTTTGCTGTAGACTCCCTAGTAAAGAGCAACTCTTTTTCTGTTGGCCCTACTACTGTAGTTACCAAAGGCACTTCGCCAAACAATCTAACCAATTTAAAATAGGCAAAAGCTCTCAAAAATTTAGCTTCAGCCGCATAGCTATTTCGGTTATCTTCATCTGCAACATCAATAAATTCTAAAACATTATTTGCTCTAAAAATAACTTCATACATAGATTGATACATATCTTCTGACTGTATATTATTAGGATCAACTCTATACCGGTGAAAATCAGCTTTTGTACCTTCTAATGTTGCTGTGCGCGTATTATCAGTACGCATTTCAGATAACATATATTCAAATTGAACTCCCCTATTAGCTCTAGTAATATTGGTTTCTGTATTTTCATTGACCCCTTGTATGGCATCGTAGATTCCAATAATCCCAGCCAACACATCAGCATCACTTGCAAAAAATGCATCTACAACAATAGCAGAATCTGGTATTGGATTTAAAAATTCATCATCACAAGAATGGAACATAATTCCTATTCCTACAAGTAGTATATATTTAATATATTTCATTTTCTAAATTTTTTTTAAAATTAAAAATTAACGTTTACACCAGCTGTTACTGTTCTAAATAATGGAGTACCTGCTCTTTGAGAACCATAAGCTCTAGGGCTATTACTATTATCAATAAATTCAGGATTAAAACCATTGTACTCATCAGATGTCATATAAATTAAATTCTGTGCAGATGCGTAAACTCTTAGACCTCCAAGATTAAATCGCGATAATTGATCCTTGGTGAAGTTATATCCAATGTTTACATTTCTCAATGAAAAGTAACCTGCACTTTGCACAACATCATTCGTCCAAATTCTTGGTTGAAGGAATGTAGCATTAGGAATAATTCCAGCATCAACTACTGCTTGTGGATCAGTAGTACTACCTTGCCAATGTGTTCCAAAATATTGATCTCCAATATTTTTTACTTGAGCACCCTGACTTCCTTGAATCATAAAAGAAAAATCAAAATTGCCAATTTCAAATGTATTGGTAAGACTCCAAATCAAATCTGCATATGGATCTCCAAGAATAGTCTTATCTGCATCCGTAATTAAACCGTCACCATTTAAATCTTTAACCACTACATCTTCTGATACTCCGTTAATTGGAATATAAGGTGAGTCATAATATTCAGTAGCTATTTCTTTATCTACAACAAATCCATAAAAAGAAGAAATAGGATTACCAATAGAATTTATCCATTGTGAATTTCTTCCAAATCCATCCTCTAATAATGCTCCATCAGACTCACCAAAACTGAGTAATTCATTTTTGTTGGTTGATGCAATAAGGGTAGTGGTCCACTTAAAATTACTATTAGAGACATTTCTAGTTCTTAATTCAAACTCGAATCCACTATTCTCAACTTCACCTAAGTTCACAATACCAGCATCAAAACCAGTAACGTAAGAAACAGGATTTTCTAATAATAATTTATCACTAGTTCTTACATAATAGTCAATCGATCCTGTTATTCTGTTACTCATAAATCCAAAATCAATTCCAGGATTGAACTCCTTTGAAGCTTCCCATTGCAATAAAGTATTAGCTATATTAAGAGCAGAAACACCTGGAGTAATTCCTCCTCCTGAAATAGCATTCGAAGTATTCAACAATGCCAAATAAGGGTATGCATTAATAATATCGTCACCTACGGTGAAATTTTCATTTCCTGTAAGTCCATAACTTACTCTAAACTTTAATCTACTTACTAAGTCGTCACGATCCAATAAGAACTTTTCATTATGCGCATTCCAACCAAAAGATATAGCAGGGAAATTACCCCATTTTGAGTCTATACCGAAAACTGAACTAGCATCTCGTCTGAAAGAAGCATTCACTAAATATTTATTATCAAAAGCATAATTAACCCTAGCGAAATAACCTATCTTATTTTTTTAACATTGGTCTCTAAAAATTCAGAAACCATAGTTGCTCCTTGTAAATTTTTAAGTAAATCATTAGCGTATCCAGTACCATCAATTACACTATTTTCAACTTGTCTTCTTTGAAAAGTTGCACCTACTAGTACACCTAAATCATGATCACCCATTGTCTTAGTATAGTTCAAGGTATTATCTGAAATCAATCTATTACGCACTCTGTTTTGCAACTGGTAAGAAGCTCTACTTGGAGATGCGTGATGCAGAACACCATTATATCTAGTTCTCTTACGGTTTTCTATCGTCATACCTAGCGATGTTTTCGCTGTAAGACCATCCATAATTTTATAACTTAAATATGTTTGGCTTAACAAATTAGTTTTATACTCATAATGTTCTCTTTCAACATATTGAGCATAAGGATTCATATCCCCTGAAGTACGAGGTCGACTTGTACTACCATCACCATTATAGTCTCGATTTTCCAAATGATTCTCCAAGAAATAATCTCCTACTCCAACATCTGGATAATTATCTCTATTAATAAATTCTAATGTTTCTTCTGAATGATAGATAGGCAACCATGGAGATTGTCTGATAGGATTATGAATTGATGTAGGTAAAGCTCTTCGCTTTGAATAAGAAGGTGTTACACTAAGTCCAAATTTTAATTTATCTGTAACTTTAGTATCCATCTTTATTTTTCCAGAATAGATTCTGTAGTTATCGGTAATTACAACTCCTTCATCACCTAGAGTTCTCAAAGAAATACTAAATTTTGTTTTGTCACTTCCTCCTCTTGCAGAAAAAGAATGACTTGAAATATTTCCACCATCAAAAAATACATCTTGCCAATCTCTGTCAATACCAGTTTTGGCAACTATATCTTGTGCGTACAAAGTATTATTAGAAAGTTCACCAGCTTCAGCTAATTCTTTTTCAGCCCAGTCAGCAACACTCTTTTTATAGCCATCACTTCCAAACGCCTCTTTTCTACCGATGTAAGTTTCATAACTAAATTTAGTTTTTCCAGATTTACCAGTCTTTGTAGTAATCAAGATTACACCATTAGATCCTTCACTACCATAAATGGCAGCAGATGCTGCATCTTTTAAAATTTCAAATGATGCAATATCATTCATATCCAGATTTCCTAGAAAATCAGGATCTACTACTAAACCATCAACTACTACTGCGGGACCGGATTCAGCATTTACAGATCCAAATCCTCTAATGGTAATTGTAGGAGCAGCACCAGCTTCTGCTGAGCTTGCTTGGATGTTAACACCAGATACTTGACCAATAAGTGCATCATCCACTCTTGCTACTGCTATCTGATCCAAGTTTTTATTCTCAACTTTGGACACGGAACCAGTTAAGTGTGATTTTTTTTGAGTACCGTAACCAATCACAACTACTTCATCCATAACATTAGAATTCTGTAAAATTATATTTACAGTAGTTCTACCCTCAATTGCAACTTCTTGAGTTTTCATTCCTGTGTAACTTACACTTAGGATGTCTGTAGGTTCAGCATCTAATTCGTATTTTCCATCTATATCGGTAGTGGTACCATTGTTAGTACCTTTGATAATCACGGTAGCACCAATAAGAGGTTCTCCGTCATCAGCACTTATAACTGTTCCTGTTATTTTTAGAACAGTAAAATTTTCAGTTTCATTAGCCATTTCAAAATTATTGGCTTGCAATGTTTGAAAGCTTAGGAATAGAAAAATTCCCATAAAAAGACTTATTTTGCACGAAATCTGATTGAGGGGTAAATAATTTAACTTCATAATTAAAAGATTTAAATAAAATATTTTTCAAAAGTTCGCACGCAGCGAAATATTAAAATACAGGTAGGTAAAAATATAAGAAGCCTATTTAATCTGGTACATCACCAAATTATTCTACATTATTTGAGTTACACACTATAGTTTGTCGATTATGGATGGTGTAATTCGAAATGTCACGGCCGAAATATCTATTCTACCGATCTATGGGTTAGCTAAAGCTAATCCATTTTTTTTGCAAAAAATTAACTGGAATTGAAATTACTGGAAGACATGATTTATCGTTTTTTTTTGTTTCTAAAATTCTAAAATATGGTAGTAGTGATTGTGGTAGGCATAAAATGCCATCTTCTTTTTACTTATATCGATTGGCCAAATTCGAGTACATCTTTAAGATGTTTTTTCATCGCTTTGCTTGCAGCCTCTCCGTCTCCATTTACTATGTGCTGTAAAATATTTTCGTGTTCTTTGAGCACCTTATTTTCTATTTCATTATCATCACAAACTTTGTATTGAATAAAACTATTAACAATGTCTGGAGTAATAATTAACATTAATGATTTTAAAACAGCATTTTTACTTGCTTCTGCAATCTTCAAATGGAACATTAAATCTTCTTCAACCGCAGATTGATTTGCTCTTACCTTTTCCTCGTATGCTTTTAATGCTTTCTCTATTTCAATAATATCCTCAGGCGTTCTTCTCTCAGCAGCTAATTTAGCTCCATTAGTTTCTAGAATGACACGAGTTTCGACCAAGGAAATAAAATCTGATTTTTCTAATTTCAAAACATCTGTTATTAATCCCTCTAAAGCAGTAATTCCCATTCCAGCCACAACAGTCCCACTTTGAGGAAGTGTTTTTAAAATTCCATAGAACTCTAATTTTCTAATGGCATCTCGAACATGAGTTCTACTCACACCTAACTTTTCTGCTAATTTTCGTTCAGGTGGAAGTTTATCTCCAGAGTTTAATTGACCAGACGTAATCAAACTTCTGATTTGTCTAATTATCTTGTCAACTGGAGTCTCAACCTTTATTTCACTAAAATTCTCTAACATTTTGTTCTTGTTGTTTTGAAGCTCTGAAGGATTAAAATTGGTTGACCAATTAATTGGTTGACCAAAATTAACTAAAAATTTTAATATTCAAAACATTTCATGGTGATTTTTTCTAATAATTGATTTTAGAGAAAAATAGAATAAAATCTCCTTTCTGAAATTCCAAAATAAATACGGAATGAGGTCTACAGATGTATGGTATGATTTTACAAGAAAGGAGTTTTAGGGGCTTGCATATTCGCAAACATTAAACATCAATATATCTTGGAATAGAATATCTCGGAATAAGAAAAAGAGGAGGACGTAGAAGATTTGAGTGAGTAATGTATAAGTTGTCTCAACTTAAGTTTCATTCCGTTTGTCAAAAAAAAACGGAAGTTTCTATTATGGAGTTTTTTTATGCACCCCTTCTTTTTTTAAACCTTAAAGGAAATAGAAAAAGCGAATGAAGAAAGTTTAAAAATGTTGTACCTATGTTTAACCCACAATAAAAAAACCCTCATAACTCATTGAGTTACAAGGGTTTATGCTTCTTGATAGTAGCCCCTAGGGGAATCGAACCCCTCTTTCCAGGATGAAAACCTGGCGTCCTAACCGATAGACGAAGGGGCCAAAAATATATATTCAATGAAATCACTAAATATATATTTCTAGCCTTTTTTCGCCGCTGTCCGATTGGATTCTTTATCAAAAAAATAAAAGCTTTTCTCTTAAAGCGCTGCAAATATATGTTCTGTTTTTTTAAAAATCAAAGTTTATTTTGTTTTTTTTCAAAAAAAAAAAATCTTCTCAAAAAAGCATTTTATATTTGCTTAATTAGAGATTTCCCAAAACAAAAGAAAGAATTATTTTATGGAAAATGTATTTCATAAAATAATTATTGTTACTTTTACACTAAGTATCCAATTATATGGATTGAATACTTAACAAATTATAAACCTATTTGAATAATTTTCGTTAAAAAATTATTTATTTTAATCAAAAACATTTTCTCAAATGACAAAAAGAATTGCAATTAATGGATTCGGTCGAATTGGACGATTAACCCTTAGAAACCTTTTAAGTAAAAAAGACATCGAAGTTGTTGCTATTAACGATTTAACTGACAACCAAACTTTAGCTCACCTTTTCAAGTATGATTCTGCTCAAGGCTCATTTAAAGGTAAAGTAAGTGCTGATGATAAATTCATTACCATCAATGGTAAAAAGATTACTGCTTTGACTGAAAGAAATCCAGCAGCTCTTCCATGGAAAAAATTGAAAGTTGATGTTGTGTTAGAATGTACTGGTATTTTTAGAGACAAAGCTAAAGCAGGAATGCACTTGGAAGCAGGAGCTAAAAAAGTAGTTCTGTCTGCTCCTGGAAAAGGAGAAGGTATTCAAACAATCGTTTTAGGTGTTAATGATCAAACTTTAGATATTAAAAATAATATCTTCTCTAATGCATCATGTACAACTAACTGTTTGTCTCCAGTAGTTAAGGTCTTGAATGACAATTTCGGAATCAAAGTTGGATCTGTTAATACTACTCACGCATTTACTGCTGATCAAAATATTCAAGATGCTCCTCATAGTGATTTAAGAAGAGCTCGAGCTGCAACTGTAAACATTGTTCCTACAACAACTGGTGCTGCAGTAGCAACTGGATTGGTTATTCCTGAAGTAGCTGGAAAATTATCTGCTGTGGCATTTAGAGTTCCTGTAATCACAGGTTCATTAGTAGAAATGAATGTTGTTCTTGAAAAAGACACAACTGCGGAAGAAGTAAATGCAATTTTCTCAAAATATTCTCGAGGTAAAATGAGAGGTATTTTACAGTATACAGAAGACCCAATTGTTTCTTCTGATGTTATTGGAAACAAATACTCTTCGATCTTTGACTCTTCATTGACTCAAGTAACTGGTGGTAACTTTTTGAAGGTAGTTAGTTGGTATGATAACGAAGCAGGATACTCTGCTCGATTAGCTGATTTAACTGTAAAAATTGCTAAGTTATCTTCTGCTAAAAGAAAACCAGCTGCAAAGAAAAAACCTGCAGCCAAAAAAAAAGCAGTAGCAAAAAAACTAGGAAACCAGCAATGGCTTAATCCTATTTTAATAAAAAATAAAAACACCGTGAAGTGAATTCTTGACGGTGTTTTTTATTTTCGCACTCTCCTA
>CAJQQY010000167.1 GCA_905480595.1 uncultured Saprospiraceae bacterium
TGTCAATGCAACAATTCCACCAAGCACCCAAACTAAAATTATCAGTAGATGATTTTGTAATAGCCCTCCAATATCTGAAGGTGTTCGAAATATTCCAGAACCGATAACGGCTCCGATGACGATCATTGTTAAACCGTAGAGATTTAATTCTTTTTTTAGTTTTGACATTTGTTTCTTTTAAATAAAATCAAAATTAATACAGCCTCTCCCCCATTTTTGGCGTTTTCAAATCTAGCCAAAATATGTGAATCGGTTCTTTCTCTTCTCTTTTCCCATTTGCATTTTTATCCAATTTTGCAAAAACGAACATTACATCATTTTCAATATCATATTCCGAACTCATCACAGAATAATTCAAAGGAACTAAAGGTGATTGATTTGAGCCATCCAAATCAAAATGATAAAATCGTCTTAAATCATTCCGATTAATCAAGCTATCTTGGTTCGTATCTTCATCATAAACTGACACCATGTAATAATCTCGATTGACAGGTTGACCTTTTAAACTATCTTGTTCCAGACAAGGATAATATAAGGTGTTGACTAAAACCGGTTTCTCGAAAAGGTTATTTTTTTCTTTTGTTTTGAAATTATAGTGCGATACATTCATCATGTTATATCCAGCTACAGCTTCAATTCCAGGCATGAAAAATTGAAACGTTTTCATTTGTCTATTTGAACCATAGCCATCATACGAATCATCGTAACGATAGGAATAATCTCGAAGAAAATTATTAGTTCCTGTATAATAAGCTTCTGTTCTTGTATTATAGTTTATTTTATAAACCGTCACCAATCTATGATCAGGATTGCCAGTTAGCAAAACATTACTTGGTCTTGTTCTTAATTCTTTTTTTGCTTGATTTGGATTCCCTTTTTCTTCTGATTCGATTTGGTCAAGTGAAATTCCATTTTGTTTTTTCAAATCATTGCTATTACAAGAAATCAAAAAACTAAGAGATATAAGACTGATAAAAATAATTCTCATGCTGTGCTTTAGTTTTTAATAAAAAATGAAGTTGTCTATTTCCGTTGATATAATTTTTCTAAAATAGGTTTCAATTGCTTCGTCCATCCTTTATAACCTTTTTTATTCATGTGCAACCCATCTTCGATAAAAATATCCTTTTTCACTTCACCATTTCCCTCTAGCATCGAAATACTTGCATCCATGTATTCTATTTTTGGATTTTGATCAACTAAATCTTTGATCAATTTTTCGCCTGCTTGATATTGTGGCCAAAGATTCCAACGAGCAATGGAAGGCTTCATCGAAATATAAATTATTTTAGTTTCAGGCAATCTCGTCTCTATAGTTTTTACAAATTTTTTAAAAAATGCGAAAACAGTTTCTGGAGTTGCGCCTTCTGAAATATCATTTTCACCGCAATAAAAAACGATAATTTGTGGATCATGCTGAAAAATATAATCCTCTGCAAAATGCAAAACTTCTGGAATCGTAGCTCCTCCAAATCCTCGATTCAAAACTGGAAATTTTGGAAAATCTTCCTTCATCGAAAGCCACATTCTAATGCTAGAACTTCCAGTCATCAAGATTCCTTTTTTAGGGAAATCGCTAAACAAGTCTCGTTTTTGAAAATTATCAATCTCATGTTGAAATCGAGAAAAAGGTTGTTCTTGAAGTGATTTTTTAATTAAAGAATCTAGTTCAACTATTTCTTTTGATTCTTCCTTTGAAGTTGTTTTTTCAGAAGCAGTTTCGCATCCAAAAAATAGAATGGCGAACAAACACACAATTGGTAAATGCAGTAGATCTCTCATTTCTTTAAAATAATTTCCGTTTTGTTTTTTGTAAAAATAGGAAAAAATTAAGTGTTCCTTAAAAAAAAGAAACCCATCCATTTTTTCAATGGATGGGTTTCTTTTAAAATTTATTTTTAGTAAAAATATCTTCTTATTTATTTTCGAGTATTTACATTTTCCAAAACATATTTTCCTACATTTCTTCCTTGCGCCACTCCATCATCAATAGCTGGTCGATAATGAATTCCTCCGTACAATCGACTAACTGCAGCTTCTTCTGAAGCTTGAATAAATGAAGTGAATGATCTCGCTTTCAATCCATATTCTATTTCAACATCATCGGTGTACACAAAATTTTCTCCATACAGTTTTGTCAAGGCTAAAGCTGATGCAGAAGAAATTACACTATGTCCACTCGTATGTTCTGGGAACGGCGGTGTTTGCAAAAGTGGCAACCAATTTTCATCAATAAAAGTATTGATCACCGTTTCAGGTCGCACTAAGTTGCTTCGGTATTTTTCATCCCAACAACTAATGAATGCATCCAACAATGAAATCGAAACCAAAGAATAAGCTTCGATCGTTTCCATCATATTTGAATTAGATTTTTTTGCCGCAATCTGAGTAATTCCAATCCAATGTCCTCCTGGAGAAATCTTTTTGGTCGCAAACATCATATGACCTTTATGAGTAGAGACAAACGGATTACAATCCCAGAACTTAGCAATTTCGATTTGCTCTGGCGTTTTATTTTTCCCAACCTCATAAACTTCCATGGTCTCCTTGTAGAATTGACTGCCTTTTTTAGTGTTAAACTCTGTCGGTGGTGCAGGTCTAAATTGATCTGCCTTTTTCAAAACAAAAGGACGAATTGTTCGCCAATGCGGCTCGATTCCATCCATGAAATCTGGAGGCGTTGGTTTCCATTTAGAAGGATCATCGAAAGGAACTTCGTATTTTGAAAAACTTCGAGACTCTGCATAATTGTCTTTTTTAGACCAATCCAAAATATGTTCAGCAACCATTTCGCCATATTCAATAGAGCGTTTTTTTACATCATCAGGCATATTGATGACAGAATCCATTTCTAAATATAACTCAGTTCGAAAGTCCTCAATTTGAGTTACATCAAAAATAAAACTCTCGCTTGTTTTCAAAAAGGCATGTACACTCGCCAATGGAAAGCAGTATTTTTTTCCTGACTCGGGTTGAGGAAGTGCCGTCAATCCATTCAATTGTTCAGCGTAAGAAGTATGCGAATCGAAAGCAGGAAGCAAAGCTTCATAAGCTGCAATACTTGGATAAGCATAATCACGGGCTGCCACCGGAGGTGAAATAATATCATGGACAATAACATCCGTCAATTTCTTCATACTTCGATGAATATAATCGGCCTTGGCAGCATCTTGCTCCCAATTAGGGTTATGTGATTGTTGACAGCCTATGGTAGACAATATCACAAATACAAACCCAATAATTAAAACTTCTCTCATTATTTACTGTTTTATTGATTCTTAGACAAAATTCATTTTTAGTTAATTCACAATGATAAGTCCTATGTCACTATTATTTATCCACCTAGATCTGCCAAATTTCAAAAATTTGCCAGATCTCATAATTCTGATCAACCTGCATAGGTTCGTCTACGTTTTTTGCTTAGATGAATAAAAAGAATGCGCAAAATTAACTAATTTCAGATTTAGAAAAAATCTAAAAATACAAGCTCAAAACCATTTTATGAAAAGAACCATTCTACTTATCTTTTTTAGTTTCTCATTCTTTTGTACGGATGCGCAGTCATTTGGTTTTCAAATAGAAGATGAAAAAGATATTGTTGAAATTCCTTTTGTCATCCATAATAATTTTATGGTGGTTGATGTAGTCATTAACAATTCAATTCCTCTCAAATTTATTTTTGATACAGGTGCTGAGCATACGATTCTGAGTAAACATATTTTTGGGATTGCTCTCGGCCTTTCTTATGATCGTGCCATTCGTGTAATTGGAGCAGATCTTAATCAAGAATTAGTGGCTCACGTTTCTTCCGATGTTCATCTCAAAGTAGGTGGCGCTATCGCTCCAAAACAAGATATCTTGATTCTTGCTGATGACTACATAAAAATTGATGAATATGTCGGTATCGAAATTCAAGGAATCATTGGAGCAGATTTGATTCGAAATTTGGTGTTAAAAATTGATTATAAACGCCATATTATTTACCTCCAACGATCATCTTCTTTTAGTCCTCCAAAAAGAAAATGGAAAGAGATTCCAGTAACTATAGAAAAAAATAAACCCTATGTAACTGCCCAGGCAACTCTTCGTGACAAAAATTCTAAGTTAAAATTATTAATCGACACAGGGGCTAGTCTCTCTTTATTATTACATACCAATACGAGTGCCGACATCAATCTACCTGAAAATATTATCAAAGGAAGTGTAGGAAGGGGTTTGGGTGGAGTTTTAGAAGGTTATATCGGTAGAGTCAATCGATTAGCATTTGGAGAATTATTTTTTAATAATATCATCACTAATTATCAAGATGTCTCCAATGTGGTCAATTTAGAATCTATCTCAAATAGAAATGGAATTTTAGGAACAGCATTGCTTAGCCGATTTAATATTATAATTGATTACCCAAAAGAAAAACTTTACTTCCTTCCTCATCGACGATATAATAAAGGATTCAAGTATGACAGAAGTGGTTTGGAATTAATTATGTCTGGAAAAGATTTAAAAACAATTACCGTTTTAAGTTTGATTTCTGGTTCTCCGGCGGCAGAAGCAGGTTTCCAAAAGGGAGATGAAATTCTTTCCGTCAATAATATACCTACTCGATTTTTAAACCTCAAAGGAGTTTCTAAAAAACTAACAAAAAAGGTGGGTAAAAAAATTAAAATCAAACTTCGACGTGGTGGTAAAATCATGATTTTAAGATTTAAACTTCGAGATTTAATTTAAAAAAACAAAATCAAAATGGATGTCAATTTACTTTTTACTATCTGCACCACTTTAGTGTTACCTTTTTGGTTGGCACTAATCTTTGCACCTGAGCATAAATTAGTAAAAAACTTAATCACCATTGTTGCAGTAATATTAGCATTGGTTTATGCTAGTTTGGTTCCTATTTTTTTAGGAATAGAAGAAGGTGGATTTGGAAGTTTAGAAGATGTAATGTTATTGTTTAAAAATCCAAAGGCGGTTCTGGCAGGTTGGATTCATTACTTAGTATTCGATTTATTGACGGGCCGTTGGATAGCTTTAGATGCTGTCAAAAATGGTATTTCGAAATGGTTCATTGGACCTTGTTTGTTTCTTACTTTTATGCTTGGGCCAGTTGGTTTTTTACTTTATACTATTTTAAAATACTTCTATCCAAAGAAGAAATAAGTCAATATAAAAATGTGGTGGTCTGCTTTAGATTATACATCATAATAACCAATTAATAAATTTCATCTATGCTAATACTAGTTATGGGAGTTTCAGGTTGTGGAAAAAGTACAGTTGCTCGGCAACTTTGCGAAGCATTAAACTTACCTTTTATCGAAGCAGATGATTTTCACCCTGAAGCCAATGTTTTAAAAATGAAAAATGGTCAACCACTCGATGATAGCGATCGAGAACCTTGGTTACAAAACTTAGCTTTAGAGCTTAAAAAAAACGAAGTTAGAGGAGCAGTTCTAGCCTGTTCAGCTCTGAAAGAAAAATACAGAACAACTCTTAACTCTTTGATTTCCAAACCTGTGCAAATCATTTTCCTTGAGGGATCTTTTGAATTAATTAAAAATAGAATGGATCAACGAGCTGGTCATTTTATGCCTTCACAACTTTTGCAAAGCCAATTTGATTCCTTGGAGACACCTAAAAATGCTTGGACTTTTGATATTCAAAATGATTCTGCAACAATACATTTACAAATATTAGAGAAGATAAAAACAATTAACGAAAATGGATAGTCAACTTCACACCTGACTACTCAAAAAAAGCCGCCCGAAAAATCGGGCGGCAAATTGAGATGAAAGGTACATCTACCTAAACTATCTTTAAGAATTCCTAATCACAATCGTCTAACCATGCTGCCACATCATCTTCATTATTCGCTGTCAAAGTTTGGCCTGTGCTAGTTTCAGTTACATTAACGGGGTAAACGAAATCATCAATCTCAACATTTCCAAATACAATTGTCATCATTCCATCATCATCACTTGCTGTCAAAACATTTCCATCGACATCAACTACACTTACTGGATATTGATAATCATAACATCCTGGGAAACCGGTAGAGTCTGGAATCGCTGTAATTATTGTCATTGGATAAACTATACTTTGTCCCCAGCTTCCACCACCACCTGTGCCTGTGCCACCACCGCCAATTACAAGGCTATCACATGCAAATAATAAATCCTCTAAATCATCTTCACTATTAGCTGTTACAGTTTCTCCTGAAACGATATTTTGTAAACTCAAAGGATATGCAAAATTTACGGGTGGATTACTATTAGTAAAAATTATTGCCAAATCATCTACTGAATTAGCAGTTGCAGTTGTTCCATCTTGAAGCGTAAAACTTACTGGATAAACTAAATCATAGCAACCGATAAATCCAAAATTAATATTTGTACTATCACAAATTCCACCACCACCAGTTCCTGGCCCGCCGCCACCAAAATCATCACAAAGCAACAGAAGATCATTTAGTTCATCTTCACTATTGGCAGTTGCTGCATCTCCAGTATCAAGATTTGTTAAATTCAACGGGTAATCAAAATCAACTGGCGGATTGTTTGGATCAAAAATCGAGTTTAAATCATCAACCGAATTAGCTGTTGCAGTTGTTCCATCTGCAAGTAAAAAGGTTACTGGATAATCCAAATCATAACAACCAATAAATCCAAAATCAATATTTACACTATCACAAATACCGATTCCTGGGCCTGGGCCAAAATCACATTCAGATAAAAATGCACCTAACTCTGCTTCATCATTAGCAGTTACATTATCGCCTGTTACTGGATCAGTCAGATTAACAGGAAATCCTAAATTAATTGGAAATGGAGGTGCAGCAAAAACATCATCTAAATCTGCTTCAGAAGCAACAGTAACTGAAGTTCCATCATCCATGATAAATGTAATTGGAAAAACAATTTCGTAACATCCTGCAGAATCCGAAGTAACCAAACTATTGATTTGTTGTTGGTTTTGAGTAACAACGGGTGGGTCGGGCGTTACATTATTGTCTTGTAAAACATTGTCATCATTACAAGATGTCATCAATAACGCAATGATCGCAAAAAGAAAACTTAACTTAAATAACTTACTCATAAGGCAAAGGTTTTTTTGTTCTCCCAAAGCCAATTGACAAAGGGAAAATGTTCTTTAAAATGATTTGATTTTAATTAGATTAAATTGAAAATATTTAATCTTGGCTGGAGGTTTTTATTTTCGACACATAAAATTCGCAGCCTTCGAATAAGTGACAAATGAAAAAGTACTTCCCCCC
>CAJQQY010000168.1 GCA_905480595.1 uncultured Saprospiraceae bacterium
TCGAGTAGAGACGTTTAAAGGGATGGCACAAGAACCCAAAAATGCTCACCTTTCCTTATTAGGTTTGGCTTACGAAAGTGGATTTAATTCCAAAACTGCGTTCAATACTTTTTTCAAAAAGGAAACGGGAATGACTCCTAAACAATATCTGAAGTCTGTTGCTTAAATAAAAAAATCTTCTATCAAATAATGAGCGCGCAGATCATAACGTGGTGGTCTGCTTTAGCTGACCTAAAAAAGAAGCGAAGCTATTTCTTTATCACTAAAATAGATCTCCTGTTAGTAATTTTGTCAGGTCAGCTAAAGCAGACCACCACGTTATTATCTGCATTCCCATTTATCAATAAGTTCTGATTTATAAATTAGAACGATTACCCTTCCTACTTGCTTTAATTTTAAGGTATGAAAGCGAAACAACTTTTCATTTCTATTTACCCATAAAAAAATTAAAGATGAACTCAACAAAAATCAAATCTAATAATGTGGAATCTAAAAAAGTAGATTCAAACAAAATGAAAGCAATCATTTCCACAGGTTACGGAGGCCCAGAAATATTACAACTACAAATAGTAGATAAGCCAATTCCAAAGGAAGATGAAGTCCTAATAAAAATCCATGCAGCTGCCATTACCAGAGCAGGGACAATGATGCGAACGGGATATCCAATTATTGGAAGATTATATTTAGGACTTACAAAACCACGAAATCCTATTCCTGGAACTTCCTTTTCAGGAGTTGTTGAAGAAATTGGTAAAGATGTAGCGGGTTTTGATATTGGTGATAAAGTGTTTGGAGAATCGCTTGAGACCTTTGGTACTCATGCTGAATATGTTTGTATAAAAGAGGAAGGAATTATCACTCATATGCCTGAAAATATTTCATTTGAAGAAGTTGGCGGAGTAGGAGATGGGCCAATGACATCATGGAATTTTCTTCAAGAATTAACTCAACTTCAAGCTGGTCAAAATATTTTGATTAATGGTGCATCAGGAAGTTTGGGGACTACTGCCGTTCAAATTGCCAAACATTTAGGAGCAAATGTAACAGGTGTTTGTAGTACTCAAAATATTGAATTGGTAAAATCTCTTGGAGCGGATCATGTGATTGATTACAAGAAAGAAGACTTCACTCAAAATGGAAAAACTTATGATATTATTTATGATACTGTTAGCAAAAGCTCTTTTTCAAAATGTAAAAAATCGTTAACCGAGAAGGGTGAATACCTTTCTCCGGTATTAGGAATGAAACTTCTTTTGCAAATGATAAGCACTTCAATTTTTGGAAAAAAGAAAGCCAAGTTTTCAGCTACAGGAATGCTACCAATAGCAAAGACTAAAAGTTTTCTCAAAGAAATAAAAAAGCTTTATGCTTCAGGAAAATTAAAAACCATAATTGATAAACGATATAACTTAGAAGATACAGCAGAGGCTCATAGTTACATTGACACAGGACGAAAAAAAGGAAATGTAGTTATCACTTTAAAATCTTAAACATGAAAAAGTATCCAAATCCCTCGAGGTATTTTTATGTAGATATTTCAATTTTATTGTGCTTAATTTATTTTATTAATTCCGCTTTTATATCAATTGAAGTTTTAAAAGAAATTGATTTAATCGAAGAGGTTGAAACAACAATTTCTGAAAATTCTAATTACTATTGGGCTGAAATTTCAGAACTTAATATTAAAGTATTTTTAATTGACGTAGCTTGGTATTTATTATTTTATATTTTGTTTGAAGTAGCTAGTAAGGTGCTTTCGATGATAGAGTTAGTTGCAAAAATTATTGGGAACCCAATTAACATAAATATTAAGTTGCTGAATAAATATTGCACGTTGTTGCTTTTAATCCTTGGAGGGAAGTTTTTATTTTTTATAATTACTTCTATAGTCTAAAAAAAAATACAATTCTTAAATTTATAAAAATTAAATTATGAATGTTCTAGAAAAATTTAACGAAGTCCAAAATTATTTTTCTCCAAAAATAATAGGAGAGGTAAATGATACCTATATCAAAATTGCTAAAATAAAAGGAGACAAAGTTCCATGGCATGCTCACCTCAATGAAGATGAAATGTTTTACATTTTGGAAGGAAGTCTATTTTTCGAAGTAGAAAATGGAAATGATTTCACAATGAATCAAGGCGATTTTTTTATTGTAAAAAAAGGAATTAGACATCGAGTGTCATCGACTGAAGAATGTAAGATAATGCTAATTGAAAATAAAACGACTGCTCATACTGGTGATGTAATTTCTGAAATTACTAAGACGATAAGTGAACAGCAAGTATAATATGGAACTATTCGTTTGATAAACGTCTAAATCAAAAGTTAAACGGGGAATCACCTTTGTGGTCCCCCGTTTTTTTTAAGGTGTTCAAATTAAAAATTAATGTAGATAGTTTTAGTTTAATAACTAGTTTTAGTTCTATAGCAAGTTTAAACTTTATAACAAGTTTTAATTTTTTAGTAAGGCCATTTTAACGTCTGTTTCCATTTCATTGATGTCATCAAGTACGATGAAAGCACCATTTATTTCAAAATTATTAGCATAGAAACCATCAGCATCTCCATATACGATAAGCTTAGCCATTTTTTGAATAGTCAGTTTTGCAGTTGATTCTATTTGCAACGAATTCAACTCTATAACTCCATCCTTAATAGTTGGATTTGAAAAAGAAGAAGTCGATACATCAGGAATGAAAACATTTGAAAATTCATTAGGCACATGATGGTCACTCCAATTTCTAGGTTCGTCCCATGACGTTTCACTTCCAGGAGTTCCTCCAACCCAAGTAACTGATTTTTGTGCAACAAGAATAGAGGAAGAAAGGGTAAGTAAAAATATTATTAGCGTTTTCATGATTTTTGGTTTTAAGAGTATTGAACTGGTTATGGTTGTAATTTAAGAGTTTATTGAACCTTAATGCAAGTCTTATTTATCCTACGGTAATAATATTGATCGAACGGTTGTTAATGACTCAAATAATAGTTTTAGTTGTTTTTGGAAAAATTGGCTATCAAAATAAAAAATGCTTAAATTGTGTTTTGTAATGTATATTTGACGTTAAAAAACCATAAAACAATCATTTATTGCAAAAAGAAAAGGAAATACAAGATTTCTGAAACCCCACTTTTTCAAATAAATAACCAATGAAAACCCACACGATTAAATCATTAATCATTGATGATGATACCCTTATTCGAAATTTACTTCAAAAAAAATTAAACGAATACCTCCCAGAGTTGAATACGTCTTCTATTGCAAGGAGCGGATCAGAAGCTTTAAAAAAAATTAAAACGATCCAACCCGATTTAATTTTTTTGAAAGTAGAATTGGATGATATGACTGGCTTTGAAATGCTAGATCAATTGAGCGAGATCAATTTCCAAACGATTATTATTTCTTCTTATTCTCAATATGCGATCAAAGCCATTCGCTTCAATGCTTTTGATTTTTTGGTAAAACCGATCAACCTGAAAGAACTCCAACAAGCGATTAATCGTTATCGAGCATTTGTGAAAAGGAATAAAAAATTAGAGGAAAATGGTAATATCGAACCGAGATTAGTGTTGCATACTCAGGAGGGAGATTTACAATTGATCCTCAGAAATATTATACGTATTGAAGGAGAGAGAAATTACAGTTTTATTTATTTGAAAAATCAAAAGAAGATACTTTCTACCAAGACGCTTGGTGACCTTGAATATATATTAAGTCAAAAGGGATTTTTTCGTAGCCACAAATCTCACCTTATTAATTCTACCCACATTCGAAATTATCCCAACAGCAGTTTAGTGATGCTTTCTGATGGATCAAGTATTCCTATTGCTCGCCGAAAAAAAGAGGATTTCAAAAATTGGTGGGAATCATTTCAATGAAAAATAGCAACCGTAAAAAATTATGGGTATCATAATTAAATGATGCCCTGTTTTGGTTTTTTAAGGCTAATTGAATTTACATATGCTAAACTTTAAAAGTTTAGTATACGTGGAAATCGGTAAATCAATCCGTTAATGAAATGTTCCGATGTTGGAATGCCTGTTCAGCTAATGTTCAGAATAAGGAGAAGTGTAACTATTTATTAAAACTACTTTCACATCTACTTTTTTATCACTTACCTCATCCCAGACAATGAAAGAACCTTTGATATCAACATTGGCAGCATAGACGCCATCAGCATTTCCATGTACAATAAGTTTTGCCATTTTTTCAATGGTTAGTTTAGCTGTTGATGCTATTTGTAGTGAATTCAACTCGATAACTCCATCCTTAATAGTTGGATTTGAAAAAGTTGAAGTTGATACATCAGGGATATAAACATCAGAGAATTCATTAGGCACATGATGATTACTCCAGTTCTTAGGTTCGTCCCAAGATGTTTCATTTCCAGGTGTTCCACCTATCCATGTTACTGTATTTTGTGCTACTGTCATTGTTGATGTCAAAGTAAATAAGGCTATAATTAATGTTTTCATTTTTTGATTGTTTAAAAGGTTAATTATTAATTATGACCACAATATAGAGGTAAGACTTATTCTAAAGCAAGGCATTCTTATCTAATGGAAAGGCTATTGATCCAACGGTTGATCTAAGGGTAAATGACCGTTGGTTAACCGTTTGGAAAATGAGGTTACCGTAGGATAAGAATAGCTTGGCTGCGGAGTAAGTTGTTCCTAATATTACATCATCAAGGCGCAATGATACTTTTCAAAAACCGAATAACTTGATTTTTTTATAACACAAGGAATTACTCTAAAAAAACCAAATGATGATTTCTTCTGTATCCTTTTTCATAAAAAATCAAATTTACAAGTCGCCAAGATGGAGGAATATTTCCTCATTTTTTTAACATTTTATAACCTTCAAAAATTCTACGAAATGAAAAAGTTATTTTTTTTATCGACCCTTTTACTTACCCTAATTTTTGGATGTGTAAAGGAAGAAACTACTCCAACAGATGTTGACTATCAGCAAGTAGAAGAACCCAGTTCTGTGTGGATTATGAACAATGATAGTGATAGTCCGACTTGGGAAGGTATTTCTCTGGACGTACTGCCAAGTAACTCATCTTCTAGTGCGACTACCAGGTCTAATAGCGCTCATGCCCATGGCAATTATACGGGCTTAGGAGGAGGGCTTACCATTAGCTTCTCAGGTACAGAAAATAATGGAGGAGCTCATGGAAGTGCTGAAGTACAGCAAGCATTTGGGCCTTTTGAAGCTCATTATTTGTTAGAGACCACAAGCATGGTGGTTGATGGAAATTATGCTATTTACGGCGGTATTATTACGGAAGTGATTGTCAATACATTTCCATCACCACCGCCACCGCCACCGGGAGCTCCTGCACCACCTTGTAATCCAAACTCTGTTGGAAACCATGTCTACTTCTCAGTATATGATAACGGACAAGGGAATAATGCTCCAGCAGATCAGTATCGGGGCTTATTTCAAACTTGTTCAATCAATGAAGCTGGGGGTGTGAGTTTTCCATGGTTTTTTTACGGAGACCCTAGCGACGTGATGAATGCATCAGATAAAATAAAAGTAAACTAGAATAATAATCTATTCCCTATTTCTTTAGATTAAACTATCTAAATTAAGAGAAAGTAGTCAAGGTTATTATCTTGACTACTTTCTTATATTTAGTGACTACAATGAATTAACTCAAAACCGATTTACACATATTCTACAATTGTCCTTTTACCTACAGAATAATATTTAACTTGTTGGAAAAGAAAAAACACTTAATTATTTGATCATGGAAATAGATTGGAACACCAACTTTATAGATCCTCAAAATCTTATTAATATTTCAAGAGGAGATAATAATCGACTGGAAAGATACCTGCGACAGTTTCAGGAACTGATCCCTACAAGAGTAATTGATTTAAAAAAATACCTCAAAGAAAATAATCGAAAGATGATTCGACAAACTTTACATCAGATGAGTCCACAGTTGCAGTTTTTTGGAATACCCGATGTAGTTCAACCAATTCGCAGATTGGAATTCGAATTTCAAACAATGCCTTTTGATGATTTAGAAATTCTGGTTAATAATATTTTAGATAAGCTGGATGGCGCATGTCATGAAATTGACCTAATTATTAAAACTTATTTTGGATAGACCTTTTTACAATAACCTTCTCAATTGCCGAATTAAATAATAAACCATTTTAGTTGTTATACTGAATTAACACTAGAATATCTGCAAAAGATATTTTGAGATATATGATATCTTAATCGAGTGTAAACCAAACCACACCAAACCAAAATGAAAAATCAAAAACAAAGTCAAATGGAAAAATTACAAACGTTGGTGTTATTCTTTATTTTAAATACTACCGTGTTGGCTCAAACCCCACAACTAGATTCCCTATGGAATGCATGGGACGATACGTTGGCTCATGATACTTTAAGAATAGATGCGTTATTTAAATTTATGGAAGCTAACCGTTATAATATCGATTTGGATTCAGCTTTATTTTTGGTGGAAGAGGAATACGATTTTGCCAAAGCTAGAGGGTTAAAACTTCAACTAGCTAATGCAGTAAATCATAAGGGAATAAACTATAAGAGGCGAGATGAAACAGTTAAAAGTTTAGCTTACTTTCAAGAAGCAAACGCCATGTATAGGGAGATCAAAAATAATGAAGGTATAGCGGCGTCACTAATGAATATGGGAGTAGTTTATGGAATGAAAGGGGACTTTGATCAGGAAATCAGCTATTATCTTCAAAGTTTATTAATTCATCAGAAAATTGGGGATCAAAAAGGAGAGTCAATTGTTTTAACTAATATAGGTAGCGTATATGTAGATACAGGAGACTTTGATAAAGCAATTGAATACTCAGAGAAAGCAGTAGATCGATTCCCAAAGAATGGAGATATATTTATCTTCGGTAATTGTTTGAATAACCTTGGGTATGCCTATTTTAAGATAAAAGAATATGATAAAGCCTTGGAAAACTATCATCGTTGTTTAAAAATATGGAAAGATTTTAATAATAGACAGGGTGAGGCTCTTGTGTTAGATAATTTCGGATTACTTTATCAGGAGCTTGGAGAAGATGCTAAAGCGATGGACTATTTTCAGCAAGTTCTAGAGCTTTATGAGGAGATGGAAATAAAAGGCGGATATGGAGTTTCAGATATCTCTCATAGTATTGGTAGACTTTGGCTAAAACAAAATAATCTTAAGAAGGCTAAAATTTGGTGCGAAAAAGCATATCGTTTGGAAGAAGAAATATTTATTCATCTTCGCTATAGAGAGCAAGCATGTGAATGTTTGTATGAAGTCAATAAAAGCCTAGGTAATTTTACTCAAGCTCTGTTGTATTACGAAAAAAAAGTAGCTTATTCCGATAGTTTAAACAGAGATGATAATAGCAAAAAACTCCTGCAAATGGAGTTTAAAAAAGAAATGCTATTAGATAGTATGAAGCAAGTAGAAAAGGAGTTGACTATGGAAGCGACTTTCCAAGAAGAGCTTTACCAAAAAGATAAAACGCGAAATATTCTCATCGGACTTGGCTTGATCGCACTACTTTTGGCAGGCGGTTTTTGGAGTCGAAATCGCTATGTTCGTAAAACCAATCAGGAACTAAGAGTAGCCAAGCAACGAGCCGAACAAAGTGAGCAATTCAAGCAACAATTCCTCGCCAACATGAGTCACGAAATCCGCACACCCATGCACGCGATTTCAGGGATGGTAAAAATTCTCAAAAGAAATGAACACCTTCCAACACAAGATACTTTCCTCAATGCGATGCACACTAGTTCAGATAATCTGGTGGTGATTCTCAACGATGTTTTAGATTTATCAAAAATCGAAGCAGGCAAACTCGACATTGAAAATATTCCGATGAGTCCAATTGCGGTAATTGAAAACGTTACTCAGATTTTAAAATATAAAGCCGAAGAAAAAGGACTTCACTTTAATTATCAGATCGGTGAGGACATACCAGATTTGATCATGGGCGACCCAACTCGTCTGAATCAAATCCTAATCAACCTCGCAGGTAATGCCATAAAGTTTACTGAAAAAGGAAATGTAAATATATTGGTGCAAAGAGTGAATGGCCGATTGAAGTTTAGTGTAAAAGATACCGGTATCGGTATTTCCCAAGAAAAAATTAAAACTATTTTCGGAGCATTCGAGCAAGCGAAAGATTCCACTTCTCGCAACTATGGAGGAACAGGTTTGGGGTTAAGTATTTCCAAACAACTCGTGGAATTACAACAAGGAAAAATTTGGGCAGAAAGCGAAGAAGGAAAGGGCAGTACTTTTTTTGTAGAATTACCTTTAGTTGCTGCAGCATCTAATGCAGTTAGTGAAAATATTATCACCGAGGAAAAATTGAAATCAATGGCTGCTTCCCTTAAAGGCATTCGCATTTTACTTGCCGAAGACAATCCATTTAACCAAATGATCGCCCAAGATGATTTATCTTTTTTTATAAAAAACGTAAAAATAGATGTGGTAGAAAATGGAGCACTAGCTGTTGAAAAATTTCAAAGAGAAAGCTATGACCTAATTTTGATGGATGTCCAAATGCCAGAAATGAATGGTTTCGAAGCAACTAGAAAAATCAGGGAATTAGAAAATTCCGAGGGTAGAGAAACAGCAATTCCTATCATAGCCATGACCGCCAGTTTATTAAAGTCAGAAGTTGATAATTGTTATGATGCAGGGATGAATAATTATATTCCAAAACCCTATCAATCAAAGGAGTTAATTGTACCAATTTATAAGGAAGTAAAACTGAATTAAGGAAAAATTGTCAAAACCAAGATCAAATGAAAAAATTACAAATGTTGGTGTTGTTCTTTATTTTAAATACTACCATGTTGGCTCAAACCCCACAACTAGATTCTCTATGGAATGCATGGAACGATACATCGAATCATGATAGCTTAAGAATGTTTGCATTACGTAAATTCATAGGAGCTAACCGTTTTAATATTGATTTGGATTCCTCCTTGTTTTTGGTGAAGCAGGGATACGATTTTGCCAAAGCTAGAGGGTCAAAACTTCAAATAGCTGATGCAATAAATGATAAGGGAGTAATTTATAAGAAGCGAGATGAACTAGTCAAAAGTTTAGCTAACTTTCAAGAAGCAAACGCATTGTTCAAGGAGATTAAATATAATGAAGGCATAGCAACGACACTATTGAATATGGGAATAGTTTATGGGTTGAAAGGGGACATTGATCAGGAAATCAGTTATTATCATCAAAGTCTTTTAATTTATGAGCAAATTGAGAATAAAAGAGGAGAGTCGTTTACTTTAACTTCTATTGGTACTGTATATTTAGAAAATGAAGACTTTGATAAAGCAATTGAATACTTAGAGAAAGCAGTAGATCGATTCCCGAATAATGGAGATATATTTATTTTTGGTAATGGTCTGAATAACCTTGGTTACTCCTATTTTAAGGTAAAAAAATATGACAAAGCCTTGGAAAACTATCATCGTTGTTTAAAAATATGGAAAGATACAAATGATAGACATGGCGAGGCACTTGTATTGGATAATTTCGGATTACTTTATCAGCATCTTGGAGAAGATGCTAAAGCGATGGACTATTTTCAGCAAGGGTTAGAGATTTATAAAGAGATAGAACTAAAAGAAGGAATTTCTGATATCTCTCATAGTATCGGTAGACTTTGGCTAAAACAAAAAAATCTTAAGAAGGCTAAAATTTGGTGCGAAAAAGCATATCGTCTGGAAGAAGAAAATTTTCTTCATCTTCGCTATAAAGAGCAAGCATGTGAATGTTTGTATGAAGTCAACAAAAGCCTAGGTAATTCTACTGAAGCTTTGTTGTACTATGAAAAAAAAGTAGCTTATTCTGATAGTTTAAATAGAAACGATAATAGCAAAGAACTCCTGCAAATGGAGTTTAAAAAACAAATGCTAGTCGATAGCATGAAGCAAGTAGAAAAGGAGTTGACAATGGAAGCGATTTTTCAAGAGGAATTGTATGAAAAAGACAAAACTCGAAATATCCTTTTTGGGCTTGGTTTGATCGCGCTACTTTTGGCAGGCGGTTTTTGGAGTCGAAATCGCTATGTTCGTAAAACTAATAAGGATCTAAGAATAGCCAAGCAACGAGCCGAACAAAGTGAGCAATTCAAGCAACAATTCCTCGCGAATATGAGTCACGAAATCCGTACACCCATGCACGCGATTTCAGGGATGGTAAAAATTCTAAAAAGAAACGAACACCTTCCAACACAAGATACTTTCCTCAATGCGATGCACACTAGTTCAGATAATCTGGTTGTCATTCTCAACGATGTTTTAGATTTATCAAAAATCGAAGCAGGTAAACTCGATGTCGAGAACATACCGATGAGTCCAACTGCGGTAATCGAAAATGTCATCCAAATTTTAAAATACAAAGCTGAAGAAAAAGGACTTCAACTCAATTATCACATCGAAGACGAAGCACCAAATTTAATCATGGGCGATCCAACTCGTCTCAATCAAATCTTAATCAACCTTGCAGGCAACGCCATTAAATTTACCGAAAAAGGAAATGTAAATATATTGTTACAAAAAGAGAATGGCCGATTAAAGTTTAGTGTCAAGGATACCGGCATCGGTATTCAAAAAGAAAAAATCAAAACTATTT
>CAJQQY010000169.1 GCA_905480595.1 uncultured Saprospiraceae bacterium
CTTTATTCAACTGGCTTATTGAAAAAACTGATATTCAAAGAGCTTCTAAAGTCAGATCTACTAAAGGACTTATTGTTCATGTCTTTGGTAGATTAGCTGCTGCTATTTCTCTTTGGGTATTTTAAACCCTGATTCGCATTATAAGTAAAATTTTAGAATCGGTACTTAAATTCAGAGAAAAGTAATACCTAATAATCCTACTCAATGAGCAGGATTTTTTTAGTATGTATTAGTTGTTAAAATAGGATATTTTGTTACCCTATTTAAAAAAGGCAAATGACTTTCGTCATTTGCCCTCTTTTAAAACCGAAATCTACCAATCTAATCCGAATGGTAGCGGATCACTTTTAATTTTCTTGGTGACCAAATGGTGGTGGATCACTTTTCACTTTTGCATCTCCCCATGGTGGTGGGTCGCCTTGGCCTCCTTTAATTGTCGCTAATCCTTTTTTATCGATTACTTGTGTCGCTTTTAATTTATTTGTGAAATTTGATATATTTTTCATGTTTTTGTTCTTTTAGTGTTTGTAAAAAAATGTTTTAAAACCGAAGACTAATTTTCTTGGTGACCAAATGGTGGTGGATCGCTTTTTACTTTTGCATCTCCCCATGGTGGTGGATCGCCTTGCCCTCCTTTAATCGTTGCTAATCCTTTTTTATCGATTACTTGTGTCGCATTTAATTTGCTTGCGAAGTTTGATATATTTTTCATGTTTTTGTTCTTTTTAGTGTTTGTAAAAAAATATTTCTAAAAGCTATTATCCAAATGATGAATCACTTTTAATTTTCTTGGTGACCGAATGGTGGTGGATCGCTTTTTACTTTTGCATCTCCCCATGGTGGTGGATCGCCTTGCCCTCCTTTAATCGTTGCTAATCCTTTTTTATTAATTACTTGTGTCGCATTTAAATTGCTTGCGAAGTTTGATAATTTATTCATGTCATTGTTTTTTTAGTGTTTGTTGGAACGTTTGTCCCTTAATACGATGTAAATATAGAACGGGATCCAAAATTCTTTAGGTAGGTAGGTTTCAAAAACTAGGAATAAGGTTACAACAACAAAAAAAAGATTATAAACTGTTGATTATCAGACACTTAATCTCTTTTTTAATTTAAAAAAAATAACAATTTTCCATGAAAAAAAATTCAAAAATACTGCATTGGCAACTACGTTACACCGGTTTGTAACCTTTTTACGGGCGAGATGTAACGATTTTACTGATAAAATGTAACCTAATTACTAGCGATTTTTTAAGGAATAAGATTTGCAATATTAAGGGGCTCAAAATTCAAAATAAATGGGGCTGTTTTAGGGTTCTTCGCCCCTTTTGGTGAATTGAAATTAAACGCTGGGATTGCCTTCCTTTCTTAGAGACAGTTTTTTACATCTCTTCGTTTTCAGTTAATTGATAAAAAGAAAAGATTATTTCCTACAGGACGAATTGCGTATCTAGATGTTTTGGACTAATTTTCATCCTTAGAATGGAAATTAAAGAACCAACTTTGTTCTTTTCAACAACTGGATGAAAAGAGTAGGAATTAAACTAAATCCAAGCGTCCAAAAGAAATATTCTAAGCTGAGACTACGAAGATTTAATACGGTTCTTACTGACTCAAAATAGTATAACACTATCGGTATAAGGAGGCAAAGTAAAATAGCTCCCCATACATAACGATTGTTTGTAACTTCATTGTTAAAAAAAGAAGCAGCGCTCTCAGGAAGATTAAATACTTGCCAAAGTTGTACTAATATCAAAGTGTAAAAAACCAAACTATTAACCACGAAATTGTCCAATTGCCATGCCTGACTGGCCATATAATTAATACCAAGAACGGACGCCGACATCGCTAGCGCATAGATTAAAATGGCTTGCCAATGATAACCCGTAATAATTGGCTCGTTGGTTTTTCTAGGAGGATGAAGCATCACATTTGGAGAAGTTTTACCCATGCCCAAAGCAAGTGCTGGAAAAACGTCCGTAATCATATTAAGAAATAAAATTTGGAGTGGAAATAAAGGTGTACCCCATGGCAAAAGGGTAGCCAAAAGAATCACAAAAATTTCTCCCAGATTACAGGATAACAAATAAACTACAAAATGTCGGATATTGGAAAAAATGCCTCTTCCTTGTTTGACTGCTTCTACTATAGAGCTAAAAGAATCATCTTCCAAAATCAAATCTGCCGCTTCTTTAGCTGCTTCTGTCCCACGCTTTCCCATAGCAATTCCAATATCAGATTTTTTTAGTGCTGGAGCATCATTGACACCATCACCCGTCATGGCAACAATATGGTTTTGTTGTTGAAAAAGCCTCACTAATTCGAGTTTTTGACTTGGCGAAACTCTAGCGAAAACTTTAGCATCCAATAAGTTAGATATTTCATAATTGTTCAACGTATCTATTTCGTTGAAGCTATTTCCATGAAGGACTCTTGCATTTTTTTCGTTGACTAAACCCACTTGATGAGCAATGTTTTTTGCAGTTTCAGGATGATCTCCCGTAACCATAATTACTTGAATTCCTGCCTCAACACAAGTTTGAATTGCTGGCTTAATATCGGGACGTGGAGGATCAAAAAAGCCGATGCAACCAATGAAGTTGAGCTGTTTAAAAAAGTTTTCTTCTGGATTCTCTAGAATACTGTATCCAAAAGCAAGGGTGCGTTCTCCTTTTGCTGCAAGTTGATTATTTTGATTTTTCCAAAAATCCACCCCGACTGAATTTCTGGGAATTGTATCTGTTTCTTCATAATCCGATTCCTCGAGAATTACTTCTAGCGCCCCTTTGATGCATACCAAAAATTTTCCATTTTCCCATTCATGCAAAGTACCCATCATCTTTGATTTTGCATCAAAAGGAATCTCCTTGATTCGAGGATATCTTTCATTCAATTCTGCTTTAGAAAACCCTTTAGATTTACCGAAATGTAGTAAGGCTGTTTCTAGTGGATCACCAACGGCTCCTTCCATTTCGTCTTTTCCTTTTCCCAACGTAGCATCATTGCATAGCACACTAACTAGCATCAATTTTTCAAAAGCAGCATAATCTTCCAAATGATGCAAAGTACTCAAGGGATGAATAGATTGGTCTGAATGAACTTTGAATTTTCCAAAAGAGAATAATAAAGACTGAACGGATAATTGATTTTCTGTGAGTGTCCCAGTTTTGTCTGTAAAGATTATTTGGACTTCGCCCAATGTTTCCACAGCACTTAATTTCTTGACAATCACCGCATGAGAAGCCAAGCGCAACATCCCTTTGGCAAGACCTATCGTTGCGACTACCGGAAGTCCTTCTGGTATAGCTGCAATGGCTAATGCAATGGCCGTTTTTGACATTAGATAAAGATCTTGCCCTTGCAAAAATCCAACGAATATGACGACTAGGGTAAGCACCAAAGTTAGCCACAATAACTTTTTGGCTAAATCATTTAGTTTTTTTTCTATTGGGGTTGCAGCTTGAATGGCTTCTTCGGTGAGCAAAGTAATTCTACCGATTTCTGTATCTTTTCCAATTTGAGTTACGACCGCTTTTGCATTCCCTCGACTAATAATCGTTCCTTTAAAAAGAGCATTCTTCCTATCCGTAATTGTATTGTTATTTTCAATGGGTTCTGCTGTTTTACTAATCGGCATAGACTCGCCAGTAAGCGCAGCCTCTTGAACCCCTAAGTTATGCTGCTGAAAAATTCGAGCATCAGCAGGTACGATATCTCCTGCATTTAATAAAATGATATCACCTGGGACAATGTCAATTGATTCAATATTTTGAACCGTTTTATTGCGGAGAACCGTTGCCATTTGGGAGGATAGTTTTCTCAATGCTGTCATGGAACGATTGGCTTGAATCTCCATGAAAAAACCAATCCCTGCATTAAGAAAAATAACAATGAGAATAGCAAAACCCTCCATTCGTTCTCCAAAAAAAAATGCTATTACTACTGCTAACCCCAAAACCCAGACTAATGGATTAATAAATTGTTGCAACAAAATTTTTATCCAGCTTCTCTTTTTTTGAATAACCAAAATATTTTTCCCAAATTCCTTTTGGCGTTGATCTACCTGAGTAGCGGTAAGTCCATTGGAAAAATTCGTATCACAAGAATTTTCTATAGTATCTATGGGAAGCTGATAAATATTTGGAGGAGAAGAAATCATAAGAAAAACTTTTTTGAAATGAGGATAAATTAAAAAAGCTGAAAGTGGAAAGTTATGATAAAATTCACTCATTCAAAATGATTATTATCATTTTAATGAAAAATGATGAGATAGCTTTACGGAAATGTATTGTTAAAAAATTCATTGTGGTTTGGCTGAAAGTATTTTTCCAATTCCTCCCCTCTTTAGTTAGGCATGAGAAAATGGAAGTTATGTCTACAACTATACCCAATTGTATCGTCCTAATATGAGTTGACACTTTATTCATAAGGGGAATGTTTCTAATGATAAAAATCATGCATATAGAGTAATGTAAGTCATATATTTTAATTCAATATTTCATTAAAATTGTTACAGGCAAGAGAACTCATCAAGAGTCGGTTAAAGACATGCCTAATGATCTTTTAGATCATTGAGAAAACTTACCAGAAAGGAATCAAGGAGATGCTACTTGTTGTAAATTTTGAAATTTGTCAGCGTTGAAAATTTCAATGAATAAATTAAGTGGCCGTTTGATCGTTCCGTTTAATTGATCGGTTCATTCGAATTCGAGTGCTTATTGAGTCGCTGCGTTTTGTCTCATTACAACCGTTTTTATATTCACCAATATTAGCAGTTAAAAGCTGTAGGAACTATTGATTTAAATGAGTTTAAGTACCGACTCGAAAATATGTATAAGTAAAATTTTAGAATTATTTTTTTCTCTGATGAGGCAAAAAACGTAGTCATAGCCTATGTTACGACGAGTATTTTTAACGAAATCAGAGGAAAAAAGAAACTAAAATTACTGAT
>CAJQQY010000170.1 GCA_905480595.1 uncultured Saprospiraceae bacterium
TGAAATTACTGTTACATATCCAATTGGAGGGGAAGGATTTGAACCTGGGATTCAAGAAAGAATTCGGTGGGATGCTTATGGAGAAACAGGAGAGTTTTCATTGGATTACACAACAAATGGAGGTAGTACTTGGGAAAATATCACGACTCTTGGTGGTGACATCAGAATGTATTTATGGAACGTGCCAAATGAAACTCATGGATCCGTAAAAGTTCGTGTAAGCCGTGGTGGATTTTCAGATGAGAGTGATCAGCATTTTTCTATGTGTGGTATTCCTAGTAATTTGGAAGTGGTTGCATTTTGTTCTGATGACTTTATGGAAGTGTCTTGGGATCCTGTGGATGGGGCAACGGGTTATGATCTTTTTTATTTAGGGGAAAAATTTATGGACTCGGTGGGGACAACTAATTTAACTACGTTTGATTTGCCAATAACTGATCCGTTATCTGTTCATTGGTTTTCAGTTCGAGCGGTGGGAGATAACGGTTTGCGAGGAAAAAGAGCAATAGCTGTAAAACATGAAGGTGGTTTATTGAATTGTAATTTAGGTAATGATGTAGCGACAACTCAACTACTTTCTCCTACATCTTTGGCTTATGCAGTTTGTGATGCTTTTGATCAAATTATTTCTATAGAAGTAGAGAATACAAGTACAACTGACCAAGCGGATCTCACTCTTAGTTATCAAATTAATAATCAACCTGTAGTAACTGAAAATTATAACAATACACTTACGGTGGGCGAAATTGCTGACTACACTTTTGCGATGCCAGCCACATTTACCACTTCTGGAACATACCAATTAAAAACTTGGAGTACTATTCCAAATGACGAAATTGGATTTAATGATACTCTTAATCAAACGATTGTTGTGAATTTGGGAGATGTTGGAGTACCTGATTTAAATATACAGGAAGGATTTGACGAGGTTGCATTTCCTCCTACTGATTGGTTTAGTTCTAATCCTGATGGAGAATTTGGTTGGGAAAGAGCGAGTGGAATTATTGGTGCATCAGGTGAATTTGATAATGCGGCAGTTGTACGAAATCGAAATTATGAAGACATTGGACAACGTGATGAATTGTTTACGATTCCATATGATTTGACAAATATCGATAATCCATATTTGACTTTTGATTTGGCTTATGCTAGGTATGATATCCTTTGTTCAGATACTTTGATTGTTGAAATATATACAGAATGTGGGCAAGTTTATCAAGAGGAAATCTATAATAAATCTGGACCAGACTTATTGACAGCTGGGATTGAAAATTTTAATTGGTTGCCAAATAGTGAAGATGACTGGAGAGAAGAAGTCATTTCACTCATTGATTATGCTGGAGAAACTATTCAATTAAAATTTATCAATGCTACCGGGAATTGTAACAATCTTTTGATTGATAATATTAATATTTTCAATGTTGAACCACCAGTTGCAGAATTTGTTCCTAGTGCAATTGATGTCTGTATTGGTATAAATGTTTTTTTTGAAAACACTTCAACAGCTGCACTTTCAAGTTACACTTGGTTGTTTGGACAAGGAGCATCTTCGTCTGTTTATAATGGCCCCAATCCTGATTCTATACTCTATTTTACTCCAGGAGAAAAAGAGGTGAAATTGATTGTTACTAATGATTTAGGTGTAGATACTTTTACTCAAATGATCACTATTTTGAATGCACCGACTTCTGATTTTAGTGTGACTCAAAGTGGGTTAGGATATCAATTTACGAATGAATCTGATTTAGAAGATTCTTACTATTGGGACTTTGGTGATAATACAAATAGCACCGAGGAAAATCCATTCAAAACTTATGCACAGCAAGGAACTTATACGGTGAAATTGACTGTAGGGAATGTTTGCGATACTGATTTTAATAACGAATCATTGAATGTGATGGTGACTGATGTTGAAAATATAAGTGCTCAATTACAAATGCAAATTGTTCCAAATCCGAATAATGGAGTTTTTAATTTGAAAATTGAAGATGAGATAACTCGTGATTTATATATTCAAATATTTGATGTTCAAGGAAGAATAATGGGAGAGTGGGAAACGCAAAGTTCGAATGGAATTTCATTTTTTCCAATTGAAAAAAACGAATGGAGTGCGGGGTTATTTTTTGTGAAAGTGAAAAGTGAATTGGGAGTTCGAGTTTTGAAAATGATTGTTGAATAAGAAAAAATTAAAGGGGAGTATTTCCTAGATTTTTTTTATTTAAATAAAGGAATAAGGGTTTAGCAGAAATGTTAAGTCCTTATTTTTTTTTGAGAAAATTATAGAAACATCGCAAGCCATTTCTTCAAATTCTGTTAATCCTCTTCTTCAATAATTTCTTTTCAAGAATTAACCCTTTTCGATGTTTCAAAAAATGTGACACCTCTACTTCAAAACATATTGAAATAAGACATTTGATATAAGATTAGTTAAATAAGTAGTTTTATTTTAATAGGAGTAAATTAGATTCATAAATAATTGATTTTCAGTAGATAAATAAATGTAATACTTTAAATATATTAAAAATGTACAAAGTATAAGGTGTAGATAAAGTTTCCCGTTTTGGTACGATTTTGGACAAAAAGACGGTAACGGAATAAAGATCTAAACCAACAATTTAAAGTCAGCCATTGAATAATCTAATGTTCATTGGCTTAACTCGCTGTTGGTTTAGATTTTTTTATTTAAAAAGTTATAATCTCAGAGGAGGTATTCAAATCAAAATTTCGATAAAAAACTGCACCTAAATGAATCAGACGTTTAATCTCATTTTAGTTATCCTACTTTTAGCAGGTCTACCATTTCAAAATTTAGTGGCGCAAGACAATTTAAAAGTTGAGTTCGAAAGTCCTACTTCCGTTCCTGACTTTTTAAATATTTGTGGAGATCCTGATACTGCGACGGTAACTGTTAGTTTGAATGGACTTTCTCCTGATGCTCGTCAAAATATAGTAGCGACCTTGGATTTATTTAAGGGAGTAGAGCTTTCAGAATTTATTGCAGCGCAATCTTCTGCAGGTGTAACTTTAGATAATAATGCAAATCCAAACTCTCCAATTTTTGGTTTACCAGATTTAGATCCTTCAGGAACGACTTCCGTCAATATAACTTTTACGATTGCTGCCAAATGTGAATACATTGATACTTTAACTTTGAATAATGCAATTCAAGTTGAGAATACTTGGAATTTTGATTACATGATGGGAGGAAATCCTTTTTCAGAAAGTGATATTAATACGGAATATCGAGATGCATTTGCGGTTCCTCAATTTACAGGAGTCGTAAATAATACCTACGGATCTGCAAGGTCAGGTGATTGTTTTTCAAGAGATATAGTAGTAACTAATTCAGGATTAGATGGATTTGTGGATCAAGTTGTTTATTCAAATACTCAGGGAGCTGGAATCTATGTAGAGAGTATAGAAGTGAATGGAATGACCTTACCTGTGACAAAAACAATGTTGGTGACAGGTGATACTTTAATAGAAGCAACGATTGATGGAAGTTTCTTTGTTGCAAATACTATTGGAGGAGGAGCTGGAAATAATGATGTATTTTTTGATCCAAATGAAACGGTTACAATTACGGAAAATATTTGTGTTTTAAATTGTATCGGTTCAAGAGCATCTCAATATGAAATTTCTTGGGGATGTAATGGAAGGTTTTGTAATACGATAACTACTTCTGACTTTGTCAATATTGGACAAGGAAATGCGAATGTTCAAGTGGAAGATTCGGGAACTGTACCCAATGTATTTTCTGGTTATTGTCAAACAGGAGTTTCAACAGTTACTTTTACAAATAATGGAGCTGAGGTTGATCCAGGTTTTGGAGCGATGTTAAATTTGGAAGCAGGAATCGGAATGGGAAATGGCTTTGCCTTAGTTGATGGAGGATTTTTTATTACTCAGGTTTCGATTGCAGGTATAAATGTTCCTTTGTCCGGAACAATGAATATGATAGATAATAATCCATTATTTTCAACTGACCCTGATGCTTCAGGTTCAGGTTTGGAAGATTTAGATGGAGATGGATTTTTTGATGATTTAGGAATAGGGGAAGCTTTTGAAATTACTGCAGTTTATGATATTGATTGTTCTAATGCTCAAATTCCTGGATCAAATGGCGATTGTGCCAATGAATTTGGAACTAGTTTTAGTGCAAGAGTGGATTATGATAATGCTTGTATGGAACGAGTGGTGAGGTTACGTGGAAATTATTTTCGGCCAAATAATAAACTTTCAAATGCAGAAACGAATTCTGAACCAGATGCATTTGTGGAGCAAGATACTTTTTATGTTCGTCAAATTGTTGATCGTTCGACAAGCCGTTTTGAAAAAAACTGTTCAGGTGGAGAGCAATTTCAAGTTAATTTGAAATTACCTTCAGGAGTTACTCCAGTTATCTCTACCATTAAATTAATTAGAAATGAAGGAACAATTCCAATTCCATTATTAAGCAACTTAATAAGTAATGATACTTTGTTTTTGGTATTTGATGCATCCTTTACTCCCTTTATAACAGGAGAATATGAAGTGGTATTGGGGTTTGAAGCAGACTGTAGTGCTGATTTGGATTTTGTTAATTTCCCCTATGAATTTGCTTACTATTGTCCTCCATGTGATTGTAGACATGTTTGGCATTGTGATACTTTGCAAGGGCCGAAATTGCATGCTGAGATGCCACCTTGTCCACCCTTGACTTTTGTTTGTCCAGTCGGAGTTGCGACGAAATCATTTGATGTAGAGCGAACCACTTTTGGATATACAGATGCTACCTACTCAACTCCATTTGATCAAGATTTAGCGAATAAAAAAGTAGCCATTTCATGTGATAGCATCGAAATGACCATTGTAAATGTAATTGGAGATCAAGTAATAAGTGATAGTTTGGGGATGGTAATTTCCTATTCCAATGCAGATGAAACATCTGATAGTACAGAGACATTTTTGTTTGAAGCAGGGATGGTTCGTTTTACAAACTTTGGCAATGAATATTTTTGCAATATTGATAATTCAATTTTGGAAGTAACCATTGTGGATGATTTGCAAGTGATGACTTTTGATTTGAATAGTTGTTTGACAGGTCTTGGATTGAGTTTACAGCCAAATGATACCGTTGAATTTATTGGAAATTTCAGCCTTAATCCAGATGGCCCTTATCCAACTAAATTTGCGGCAGTTCCAAATTTAAGAGCATTTGGGTATGCAACAGTAAATGGAGTAAATGAAGGATGTGATCATTTTGGAGATATTTTTACTATTGCAAAAAATCAAACGGTTGTAAATTTTCCATCAAGTAGTGCCTTTCCAGAAGGATGTGAGGAGAAATTTTTAAATTATAATTTGATTACCGTTAACAATGGTTTTACTGAATGGTTTGGATCAGAGTATCGACAAGCGATTGGAATCGATTCGATTGTAATAGATTATGATCCTGCAATTTTAGAATCATTTGGGACATTCGAAACTGAAATTTCTATTCCTGGGCATCCAATTCATGGTAATAATTATTTTGCTGTTCAAGGATTTGATGAAACAGATAATGGACGATATGTTAGTTTATTTGACACCTTGCAATTTGTTCCAGCATTGAATAATGTATTGAGTTATTCCTTTAGTTTTAGAATTAGAGTTATTCCAAATTGTCAATCCGAGATGGGAAGTAGCAATGGGAATAATCAATATAATTTTGATCCAGAGATTTTTTATCGAGATAGATATTATGCAATTGATATTGGAGATGGTAGTTGCTCAGAGCAAAGAGTAGCAGCAGCAGATAACGATATTTATTATTCTGATCCACCTGAGTTGACTTTGGTAACGGCTTCTAACCCTAACTTTAATTTAGCAGGAGATACGGCTTACTGGGACTTACAATTGTGTAACGCCTCATTTGTTGGTCGAGCAGGTCTGACTTGGTTTTCTTTAGAAGATCCATCAGGAGCAATTGAAGTAGTTTCGATTGAGGATATTACTAATCCTTCAGTAACTACGAATCTATTGGTTACTCAATACGGTTCTTCTGGGAGTAATTATTTTGCTTTTGCGGATGGATTGGAAATAGGAAATGCGACTTCCACTTTTGATGATATTTGTAACGTGATTAGGATAAAAGCATTAGTCAATGAATGTGGAACGACTAATTTTAGTGCTAGAGTTGGATGGAATTGTATCGCTTACAACATACCAGATTGGAGTCCTGAATTGTATCCTCCTTGTGAAGATGTAAGTTTAGGTTTGGCAGTAACAACGCTTGATCCATCATTGGATGCAAATATTGTAGAACAGCCAACTGTTGATCCTAATATTTGTGATACAAATACGATTGCAATTTTA
>CAJQQY010000171.1 GCA_905480595.1 uncultured Saprospiraceae bacterium
CCTCTGTTCGTTCAAAATAAACATGGCTCTCTAGCGACGATGCTTTTGATATTCCACTAAAATATTTAGCCCTTCCTAAACACATTTATATAACAACTAAAATCTGGGTTCATAAAAAATATGTTATATATTTTGAATTACATTAACTAAACCTTAATTTAGATTTATGAAAAATATTTTTACACTATTCGCTTTGATCTCACTTACCATTTTTACTGCATGCGACAATCAGAAAATGGAAGATGATTTTGTTCCTACTAATCAAGAAACTCCAGATTTACTTGCTGTCGATAAGACCAATAGTATCGATAGCTATCATGTAAGTGTTGGAAAAGCAGATTTTACGATTAATAATGAAGACAGCATTGTAAATGAAGGAGATGACTTATTGCTCTCCAATTACTCTGTTAATGCTGTTTCGTACCATTGGGATTTTGGCAACGGTGATACATCAACAGAAGCTCAACCAATTTATAACTACGAGATACACGGCAACCGAATCGTAACCCTAACGATCACAGATTCCAATGGCAAAACTCATCAGACAAGCCATGAAGTTTTAGTACTATGTGTCTTCGGTGGAATAGATCATAATCAATAATAACGAAATATATATAAATTTATATTTAGGCATCGGATACCTTAAAGGTATCCGATGCCTTTGCTTAATAAATTACCTACCCATTCACCCTACCTGCAGGATTATAACCAAGATATTCCACTTCCACTTCCTTAAAGTGAAGACCATATTCTTCCAGCTCTTTCAAAATAGGCGTATAAACTTCCTTACTAATTGGTCTTTACACCCCAGGAGTAGTTATTTTTTTATTAAGAATCATCAGCGCAGCCATTGTTACGGGTAAATCTACCGTGGTTGCCATAGCAGTAAAATTTTGGTCTCCTCCAATCAAAATCATTTTGCTATCAATCTGATGTTTCTCTCCATTCAGTTCAATAATATTAGAAACCCACCGCTGAGACTCCTATACCTGAAAATTTCTCCAATGCTGATTCAATTCAATATTACTATCTACGGCCTGATGAAAATTCCGAACAGGATAAAGCATTTGATAATTGTTTACGGACAGACTTATCAGTAAGCTCATCTAGAAAATCTTTCATAAACCTCATTTCGTTTTGGCATTTAGCATTTTTATTTTTAAATACTTTTCTATATTTCGTTCTATTTCAGCTACCATATTTTCTTGAGCCGCTATCTGCTCAGTATCTTCAATTGAATGTTCAATGGTGGTAATTTCCTTAGATTTCTTATCAACATAGCAGATGTTACCAATAGATATTTCTTTGGCTATTTCTCTTATTGTTGCTTGTTTATTTGCTTGCGCTTTGACATTAATTTTTTTTGTAAAAAAAACTTCGATAAAAGAAAAGTCTTATTTTAGAGATTAAATAAGATAAATATCTATTTTGCAGATCTAATGAAAGATCAGTTTATGAAATCAAAAACTATTGTTCTCCTATCTTTTTTAATGATTATTGCGACAACTATTCCTAGTTGCATAGACCTCGTAGAGGCAGAATATAGTTTTGAAGATAATGTAATATTTATTGATGCCTATGCTTTGACAGAAGTAGGAACTTCTACTGTAACGATTAGTCGATCTAGATGGGATGGGATAAGTTATTCTGTCATCTTGGTTCCCAATGCAAGAGTAGCATTAGAAAATACAGATACTGGTTTAACCATTGATTTTGCTGCGGATATTACCGGGGTATATGTTGGTCCTGCTGATTTTGTGGTAGAGGAAGGAGAAGTTTGGAAATTGTACATTGAATTGGAAGATGGAAGAAAGTTTGAATCTAAACCAGAAACGGTTAAAGCAACTATTCCAATAGATGAAATAAAGTCTGACTATTCACCTGAACTAGTTTATAATACTGCTCAAGAGAAATTTGTTCCAGGCCATCGGATCAGCATAGATTGGCAAGACCCAGCAGGAGAAGCAAATTATTATTTGTGGAAATACAAAACCTTTGAACCGCTTTACGTTTGCAAAACCTGTGTAAAAGGTATCTATCGAAATGGAGCTTGCCAACCTCCCCCTAACAATTTTGGTCCTCCATATTATGACTACTTATGTGACCCTACTTGTTGGCAAATTAAATATGAGGAAAAAACAATCATCTTTGAAGATCGGTTGTCTGACGGTGTAGCTATCACGGATAAAGAAATAGTTTTATTACCCTATAATAGGAAAGAGGATATTTTAATAGAGATTCAACAATTATCATTGAATGAATCTGGTTACAATTATTTTAAAATTATCGATGATCAGGTAAGTGCAAGTGGAGGATTAAATGCTCCCCCTGCTGCGCCATTATTGGGTAATTTATTTAATCCAGATGACCTTACTGAAATTGTTTTAGGACAATTTACTGCAGCAGGTGTTTCCTCAAAATTTATTTTTATAGACCGATCCAATATTCAAGAAGATCCAATTAGACCTGATGATCCAATTGTTGTTGAACCTTGTGCTTCTTGTCCACAATCTTTTCCTTGCGAAGAAAGTTCAACCAGAACATCGGTTGAACCAGAAGGTTGGCAATAAACCTAATCCCTCCAAAAAAATCTTATGCAAAAAATAATATTTCTCTTTTTTTTTATTGGTATCATTAATTGTCAAGCACAAACTTTTGACTTAAATATTTCAGTTAAAAATATTAGCAATTCTGAAGTAGTGGAGTATGCTAATATATTTATTCAGCCATGCTCTTGTGGAGGTACGACAGATGAAAAAGGAAGTTTTTCAATTCCCCTTCTCGCTGCTACTTATCAAGTAATCACTTCTTATATTGGTTTTCAAAATGATACAACAACCATCGTATTAAATAAAAATAGTAGTACCGAAATTTTTCTAAAACAGGAAGGCTATCTGTTAGACAAAGTGATTATTACCGCTAACGATACGCGCGAAAATATCGAGCGAACGGTGATGGGCGTTCAACAGTTATCAATGGACAAAATGAAATTGTTACCTACAGCCTTAGGAGAGGTGGATGTACTCTCTAGCTTATCCATGCTGGCAGGCGTAGGTTCTGCTGGAGAAGCAAGTAATGGTTTGTCGGTTCGGGGTGGTTCACTCGATCAGAATTTAGTCTTATTAGATTATGCCCCAATATTTAATCCGACTCATTTATTTGGTTTGTTTTCTATTTTTACACCAGAGGCTATAGGTGAAGTAGAATTGTTCCGTTCCAATATGCCTTCCAAGTATGGCGGACGAATTTCTTCAGTAGTCGATGTTAAAGTAAAAAATCCTACTGCAGATAAATTTACCTTAACGGGAGGAGTGGGGGTTGCTTCTACTCGTTTAGCGATTGAAACTCCAATTATAAAAAATAAATTATCAGTCCTTGCTTCGACTAGAGTATTTTATAACGACTTTTTATTTTCACTTAATAAAAGACTTAAAAATACAAAAGCGAATTTCGTAGATGGTACGATAAAATTAAGATATCTAGCCAATGATAAAAACAGTTTTTTTCTAACTGGTTTTGTAAGCCATGATTTTTATCAACTAGATATTATTTCCCAAATAAATTCTATCACCTCTTCCAGTAATCAATATGACTACAGTACTCTAAATGGTACTTTAAATTGGGTGCATATCATGAAGGATGATGCTTCTTTGCGGACGACGTTAGTGAGTAGTAATTATGCACCAAAGATATTTTTCCCTCAAGAAAATTCCGATAAGGTCATTAATTTTGAATCTAAAATACAGACCCAAAGTCTTCAGTCTGAATACTCAAAAATCTTTAATTCCAATTGGAATTATTCTGGTGGATTACAAGTGCAACGGACTTCTGTTTCTCCTGGCAACTTAATACCGGATGGGATAGCAGGATTAGAAAAAGTGGAATTACCTCAGGAAAACAGTTTTGAATTATCAGCTTATTCCAATGTAGATTGGACGCCTTCGGAAAAAATATCTATTTCTGTAGGTTTGCGATATACACAATTTTTGTTGCTCGGTGCTTTTGAGGAGGCGCAATATGATAATGAAGAAAGAGAAAATATCACTTCTATCATTTCATATGACCAAGGAGATTTAGTGAAAACTTATCAAGGTCTGGAACCCCGTTTTGGAGCGAGATACAAGGTCTCTAAAAATACTTCCCTCAAAGCAAGTTATTCCCTCACCCGTCAATATTTACAAAACATATATAATAGCACGACTCCTTTACCTACCTCTCGTTGGAAAACTTCTGATGCATATATTGCGCCTCAAGTTGGTCAAACTTATAGCCTTGGTTTTTATCAAAATATAAAAGATAATAAGATTGCATTCAGCATAGAAGGGTATTATCGAAGCATCTCAAATGTATTGGATTATAAACCTGGTGCAGATTTTTTCTTACAACAATTTATAGAAAAAGAAGTCGTACAAGGTAAGGGTAAGACTTATGGAGTAGAATTTAGTTTAGAGCAAACGAAGGGAAAAGTACAAGGTTGGTTTAATTATACCTGGGCCAAAAGTCAACGCAAATTTTATGCAGAAGATCCTGGGAATAGAGTTAATAACAATAATTGGTTTAATTCTGATTTTGATCGACCTCATGTTTTTAATAGTACCATTAATTTTAAATTGAATAAATATAATACCTATAGTTTTAATTTTACTTACCAAACAGGAAAACCATATTCCATCCCCAATGCCATTTTTAATGCCAACAATGTTAGCGTTCCTATTTACTTGGAAAGAAACAATGCAAGATTACCTGCTTATCATCGATTAGATTTTACTTGGCGAATTCATAATATTAATACTAAAGAGGAAAGGCGTTTTAAGGGGGATTGGATTTTTACCGTATATAATCTGTATGCTCGAAAAAATGCTTTCAATAGATATTTTAATGGAAACGTTGGCGCAACGAAAATAAATCAGTTAGCTATATTTAATTCAGCGTTGCTTTCTTTGACTTATAGTTTTCGTTTTGAGTAAGCTCGTTACCAGTTTTACTGGTACACGAACATAGGTAGCTGATTTTATCCGACAGTCTAAAAGTACAAAAGATAGCGTTGTATTAGACAGCAGGTTCAAGTGATGTGAATCATTTTTTCTACCCAAATAATTAGCAACTAGGACTTAGCTCTTACTTAAAAAAAATCATCCCAAATTTTCATAAAGAAAACGTGGGATGATTTTTTTGTCAAAAAGTAAGTCTAAAAAACTTCTTAGAAACACTTTCCTTAGTAGACTTTTTACCGAAATAAATTGTACGAAGCCCGTTGAACGTAAAACGTTCAATGAAATAAAGTCTAGTGTTGAATTTGAATTTTAAATTGTCTAGGAGTTTCATCATCTTGAATTACTTGTAGGTAGTACGAGCCACTAGTTAAATTAGTCAGATCAATTTGATTTTGATTAATAACTGACTTTACGAGTTGACCGTTCAAGCTAAATATCCTAACTTCAAAATCGGTAGTTGGCATTTTATCAAAATCTATCTGAATAAATTCATCAGCAGGGTTTGGGTAAACTTGAATTTTCTGCTCATCCAAATCTTCCGTACTAGTTGAATTATCAGGTCGCACCAAAATAGTATGAGTATGATTTGCATCACAGGTTTCGTGTACATTCATATTGATTAAATGTATATGTACATCATAATACCCCTCTGCTTGGAAAACTGTAGTAGGGTTGTTATGATCTGAGAAATCACCATTACTAAAGTCCCAATTCCAATGCGTTGCTTCTTCAGTCATTCCTTCAAACTGTACTTCTTCACCAACCATTGCTTCATCAGGAGCCATGATCGAAGGAGTCAATTTATTGCTGTGTACTAGAGTAGTGTACACATTACAATTTCCTTGATAGCAAGCTTCTAAGCTCACTTCGAAAATTCCGTTGTGTGGAAATTCATGAATAGGTGATGCTTCATTAGAAGTTATATTATCTCCGAAGTTCCAACTCCAAGTATCAACCATCATCGTATCTGGCGTTCTGAATTCTCTTATTCCATCACAGATATTATCATTCATTACCAGTAAATTATTGGTATTTGAATTTAGACCTAGACCTGAACATGCATAATCTAAAACAAATCCGCTTGCGTTAGATTGGAAGTCGGTGTATTCAACTATTGTAATTCCTTCGCCTGTTGCAAATATGGTGTTTCCATCTTCAGGTAAATCAGTTCCCGTATAATATCCAATGAGTGGTGCAGTTGCATCTAACCCATCATATACCGCTACAAAATCATTTAGATCATAATCAAATGCAGTAAATGTAATACCAATGTTAGACTGGAAAATAGTAACTGCTCCGAAGTTGTTATCGACATAATTTCCGTTAGGCCCTCCTGAGTCATAAAGGGTACCGCCACATGAACTAATTACTTCTGATGAACCAGGTGTTCCAACTGGAATTTGATTAATCAAACAATTAGGATCTACAGTCACTTGAATTGTTTTGATTTCAGTATCACAACCTGTATCATTACATACCGTCAACGACACATCATAAGAACCTGAAGCAGTATAAATATTTAGCGGATTTTGTTGGTTAGAAATATTTCCATCCCCAAAATCCCAGAACCATTGTGTTCCTCCACCTGCGCTGATGTCAGTAAAAATAACTGGCTCATTACTACATAATTCCGAGTTATTAGAAAAACTAAAATTAGCAATTGGTGCAATTGGATCACCATTACATGTAAATGATGCAGCGAATCCACTTGCGTTAATGAAATGATTAGTTACTTCCTGCAGCGTAAGAATACCAGAAGTAGCTACTAAGGTTTGTCCTTCCAATTGATTGCCTGTATAAGTTCCAATCAAGGAACCTGTGAGTTGGTCTCCATCATAAACATAAAGAAAATCATGCTCCGCAAAATTAAATTCAGAAAAATTAATCGTTACCGTTTCTGCACCTAGCGGAGCAATGACAAGTGTTCCAAAAGAACCTTCTAAGTAATCTGCTGATGGGCCACCTGAATCATAGACATTTCCTTCACAAACAGTAATCGTTTCTGTCCCATGATTAGGTGGAATATTTTGAGTGTAACAATCGGTATCAACTGTTACGTAATCTGTTTTTACCAAAGTGTCACAACCCAAACTATTACAAGCAATTAATGAAACGGTGTAAGTTCCAGATGATGCATAAATATTTATTGGGTTTTGATCAGTAGAGGTATTTCCATCTCCAAAATCCCAAGCCCAAGAGGTAGGAACATTAGTTGATTGGTCAGTAAATTGATTAGGTAAATTTCCACAAACAAATTCAAGTGCGGAAAAATCAGTCGTAACTGTAGCAATAACGAAAAGGGTAATATTTACATCTACGAATGGTTGTGTCGGATCATTGGTCGCCACCGTAACTGTAATGTTATAAGTACCCGTTGATAGTCCAACAGAACTTATTTCAATATCCAAAGCTTGAGTTCCTCCAATTGCAAGAGTTCCTTGACCAGGAGTGACAATTGAACTTCCTTCCGTTGGACTTCCTAAATCTAAGGATTGGTTAAAGCCTTGAGGAAAATCTCCTTGAATAATTAATTGTCCAGTCACTCGATCAGAGATACTGTAATTTGTCAACGCACCATCTCCAAAAGAATCTAATAATAATAATGTATAAGTTTCTGTAGGAAGTAGTCCTAATATTTCTTCTGTATATGTGGTGAAATTATTATAGAGATTTCCATCTGAACTACCTATTATATTTCCTTGAGAATCTACAATTGTCCAAGAGAATTCACTTGCCCAGTTATCTGTCGTGAAGGTAAAATCGAAACCTGTTCCATCGGTAGAAGAAGTTGCGGTATAATTTAAGTCAGCATCTCCGATATTTCCAATATTAACTACTAAGGTAGAATCTTGCCCTTCAATTAATTCTATTGTAAATGAAGTTGGATCGATAGTCAAAGTAGGAGAGGGGATTCCGTTTCCTAAAAAAGTGAGAATAATATCATCTCCTGCATTATTGACAAGTGTAATGATGGAAGCATAGTTACTATTTGTAGTTGGAGTGAATGTTACTTCGATAGTTTTTGAAGTTCCAGCTGAAAGCACTAAGTCATCAGCATGATTAATCGCAAATTGAGGTACACTACTAGTCAAACCACTCACCATTAAATCATCTGTTCCTGAATTTTCGATAGTGAAAATTAAGGTGTTTGTACCACCAACTTGAATATCCCCAAAATTAAGAGTTGTTGGGTTTACTGCAATTTCTGGGATACCTACTACATTAAGTGCTACCGGAATCGAACTATTAGGCTGATTAGGATCATTTGAAATAATGTTGATTTCACCTTCGTAAAGACCTCCGTTTAAATTAGTGGCATCAAGTGTTACTTCATAATCAATACAAGTATTAGGTGCAATGGTTGTTGGAGAATTTTCAATTGCTAACCAATCAACAATTCCTCCCGCATTGGGATCAGAAGGAAAAATAGGAGTAGGTAAAGTATACCAAGCATTAGGTCCTGTAGCTAAGAAACCTTGAAAAAGAATTTCTCCTGTGAATGAATCATACCAAATGAATTCTTGCAAAGCTTGAACTCCATCAGGAGAATATAAGGCTAAAATAAATTCACTATTCTGATTACCTAACCCATAAACCACTTCATTATAAGTTTGGTTAGCTGCATAAGTTTCCTGGCTTTCTTGGATGACGTTATAATCCATATCCAGAATTGCCCAACTAAAATCTGCACCATTTTCATTGGTGATAAAACCAAAAGAGAATGCTCCCCCAGCTCCCTGACCTAAACTATTTAAATCTACTAAAAGATCACCTGTCCCATTATTACAAATTGTAACTGTTTGTGTAGTCACCGTTCCTGCATTCAGGGTCACATTAATACTATCAGGATTGATAGTGATTGCAGGTGCTTCTTGAACGGTTATAATGAAATTTTCTGTAGTATCTGAACCATTACAATTTGTTGCAATTAGAGTCACTTCAAATGTACCTGGAGTCGAATAAATATGTGTTGGATTCTGTTCAGCAGAGGTAGTACCATCCCCAAAATTCCATTCCCAAATTCCAGGGTTATTAGAACTCTGATCACTAAAAGATACTGGTACGCCCAAAGGAGTGTTATTACTATCAGCAACAAACGCGGCTACTGGTGAATCAGGTGTACCACTAGAATTCCAAAACATTGTAAATCCACTAAAGTTACTTTGCGCATTAGAGGAAAAAGTTACTAAAATAGAAGAGGCATTATAGGTAATCATTTGCCCTCCATTGGGTAAGTTAGTTCCAAAGTAGGTTGCGAGTAAATTATAATTTTCGGCGTCAGACACATACAATACATCTGTATGCTCTCCCATCTCTCCTAAATCAAACTCAGAGAATGTAACTGAAATATTATCTGATCCAGGAGGATCAATAATAAATTGTCCATAACTATTAGAACTATAATTTCCACTAGGACCCCCTGGATCAAATAGTACTCCACTACATGCTTGCGAGGCATCACTTCCAGAGGTTGGTATATTGAACCCATTATTACAAATAGAATTATTTGGATCATAGTTGATTGCATCAGTTGAAGAGAGTGTATCACAACCATTATCATTACATGCTATTAGCGAAAC
>CAJQQY010000172.1 GCA_905480595.1 uncultured Saprospiraceae bacterium
TGACGGGAGTAATATCTCCATAACCCAAAGAGGAGAGTGTGATAAAACTAAAATAAGTGAGGTCATCAATTTTGGCTTCCAGTCCACTTCCAAATATAAAGGAGTGTGGATAGAAATGATTAATCAATCGGAATCCCATTCCACCAATTAATCCAATTAAAATATAACCATTGACTGCGCCATAAATTAAATTGGTATTAATCATTCGTGTTTTGGCAATTCGAATCAAAAGGTGAATAGTTAGCAAACCAAAGAAACCAACTAGACTTCCCATTCTGATGAGAAATATAAAAGTATAATTTTCGGAGATATAAATGCTATTGGAAATCAAAGCAATGAATCCCAAAATAACGCCTGCCCAAAAACTATGTTTTGACTCTGAAAGCTCATAAATTCCAATAACAATTACAGCAATCAATAATCCATAGATAATTACATTTTTTACATTAGGGTCTGTAAAAAAAGAAGGAAGTAAAAGGAAGGCCAATAGAAAAATTAATAAGAATAGAAATTCATTTTTTTCTAAAAAGCGTTGGAGTTTTTTATAATCCATATGGAATTTGGATTTCTTAGAAAATAAATCCTGAGTTTAGTCCTTCCAGAAATATTAAAATCTGGAAGGACTAAAACCGAATAAAAAATTGATTTCAATTAGGTTCGGCTACTTTTTTTGTTAGACTTGGTTGGTCCATTTTTCATTATAAATCGATGATCTTCCACCAATGTGAGTAAATCAAAAGAACTCAATACACCGACTATTTTTTTTTCATGGGTAACGATCAAATGATGGATATGATGGTTACGCATAACTCTAGCAGCAATGTGAATGCCTGAATATTTAGGAATAGTTAAAACTTCCTTTGACATGATATGTCGAACTTGCGTTTCATCCGAAATATCATTACTCAAATCTCTAAACGTGATAATTCCGTCTACTTCGCCATCGGCACTTACGATAGGGAGAGAAGAAACTTTATTCTTCTTCATGATTTGTTTTATGTGTCCTATAGTTTGATGTTGGTGAGTAGTAATTACAGATTCCACCATAATGTCAGCAACTTTCGTGTTCATACTTTTTCGTCTATTTAATTTGAAGCTAGGTGATATTCAACTTCATTGTTAGAAAATCATTTACAAGTGCCAAATTCGTAAACTCTTCCCTGTTTAATATTGATTTTTATCATGCGTAAAAGATGACATAAATCACTTTTCTTTCTTTTGGTTCGTAATATCTTGCGATAAACAAATCGAAAATTATGCGAGATATCACCATTCAAGAAATTATGACTACTGAACTTATCACAGTACGTTTTGATGAAACGGTAACTAAAGTTGCAGAAGTTTTTAAAAATAATTCTTTCCACCATATCCCAATTGTAAATGCTGATGATTGTATTGAAGGGATTATCAGTAGAACAGATTTTGAGAGAATCAAAAATGGGACTACTCATTTTAGAATTCATAATATTGAGGAATATAATGCTACTCTTTTTCAAACTCTATTGACTAGAGATATTATGACCAAAGGGGTCGTACACTTAAATCCTACCGATCCGATTCGAGATGCTTATCATGTTTTCAAGAAAAATAAATTTAGAGCACTCCCTGTAATCAGCAAGGGAAAACTTGTTGGAATGGTAACACCTCTAGATATGCTAGATTTTTTTTTCAATCAAAATAATAACTAATGGGAGATTTTCGAGTTAGAAAAATAACTGACGCCGAGGATCGAAGAAAAATGTATCAGAGTGTTTTGGCGGATGTAGAATCATTCGAATGGATGTTGAAGGAAGATATGTTTGAAACAGATCCTTTACACATTGGAGCCGAACAAGAATTATGTATCGTTAATCATGACTGCGAACCTTCAATGAAGGCTTTGGAGATATTGGATAAAATTGACGACGAACATTATACCAATGAGCTGGCACTTTTTAATTTAGAAATAAACCTTGATCCGTTTCAATTACAAAATAATTGTTTTTCAGAAATGGAAAAACAATTATTTGATCTACTAGGGAAAGGAAGAAAACTTGCCGATAAACATGGAACTAATCTATTGATGACAGGCATCCTACCAACATTAAAATATCGGCATTTGAAGTTTGAAAACATGACGCCAATTCAGCGGTATCAGACTTTGAGTAACAAACTATCAGAACTTCGAGGGAAAAATTTTGAAATTTATTTGCAAGGTGTGGATGAAGTGATTTTGTCATTAGGATCGGTTTTGTTTGAGGCTTGTAACACTAGTTTTCAATTACACTTGCAAATACGACCAAAGGAATTTGTGAATCAACATAATTGGTCTCAGATGATTTCTGGACCAGTACTTTCTGCTTGTGTAAACTCCCCGATGTTGTTTGGAAATGAGTTATGGGCAGAATCTCGGATTGCTTTATTTAAGCAAAGTTTGGATACCAGAAGTTCTGAAAAGTTTTTAAGAAAAAAATTACCAAGGGTTTATTTCGGAAACGATTGGTTGAAAGAATCGCCTGCCGAACTTTGGAAAAATGATGTCATGCGATTTCCATTAATCGTAACTTCTGATGACTTTCAGGATGCAAAAGCAATGTTACAAAAAGGGGAGATTCCAAATCTTCGAGCCATTCGATTGCATAATGGAACCACCTATACTTGGAATCGCTTGTGTTATGGTTTTTCAAAAACAAAGCCTCACTTGCGTATTGAATGTAGATATATTCCTTCAGGGCCAACTGGAATTGATGAAATAGCCAACTTTGCTTTTTGGACTGGTCTAATGAAATCAGAACCTGAGGGTGGGGTAGAGTTTTGGAAAAACCAAGATTTTAAGGTCACTAAAGATAACTTTATTAAGGCCGCTCGAACGGGAATGAATTCAGTTTTTGAATGGTATGGGAAAAGTTATTCAGCCAAAGAATTGCTAATTGAGAAGTTGATCCCGCAAGCGGAAGAAGGATTGAAGAAATCAAATGTTGCTCCAGAAGATATTGAAAAATATTTAGGTGTATTTGAAAAAAGAGTAGAAGCTGAAATCACAGGATCAAGTTGGACAGTCAAAAATTACCGGAAGCTATCCAAACTTTATGGCCAAACGATTGCTGAAAAAGAATTGGTTAATCAGATGTTAGAATATCAATATTTAAATATTCCATTATATAAATGGGAAGATTTTAATTCAAAAATCCATTCTATTTCAACCGCTAAAACTACTGTTGAAGATTTGATGACAAAGGATATCTTTTCCGTTCATGAAAATGACAGTTTTGAGTTAGTGAAACATATTTTAAAATGGAATAACATTCATCATCTACCTGTCGAAAATAAGCAAGGTGATTTGATTGGATTAATTACAGATGGTATGGTCGAAAGATTTGAAAGTAAGCTTTCGGAGAAAAGTCATTTTGCAAAAGATATTATGTTGGAAAAACTTGTTTCTGTTTCGGCAACAACTTCACTAGATGAAGCTAAGGGAATGATGGACAAGAGTGAATTGAGTGGCGTTCCAGTAGTTTATAAAAATAAATTAGTAGGAATGATTACTCAAAATGATATGGCGAAAATATATAGTGAATCAGATTAGTGTTTTCGAATAAAGAAAAGAATATCTCTGTAAACGTATTGTTATAAAAGTGATGAAAATCATCTAGTACTTTGACAAATGTCACCATGCTATGTGATACTCATCACTTTTCTGTTTTTACATTGTGTATAAATTTGTTGTATCATTTTACCGATAGAAACTAATTTTTTAAATCTTAAAAAGAATAACAAAATGACAGTAGAACAAATTTATACAGGATGTTTGGCAGAAGCTGCCTACTATATTGAAAGCAATGGAGAAGCAGTAATTATTGATCCTTTACGAGAAGTACAACCTTATATTGACCGTGCGAAAAAAGACAATGCAAAAATCAAGTATGTTTTTGAAACACATTTTCATGCTGATTTTGTTTCGGGGCACGTGGATTTAGCGGCTAAGACAGGTGCAGAAATTGTTTTTGGACCTACAACAATGGAAACTGGTTTTGATGCGCATATTGCATATGATGGAGAAGAGTTTAAAGTAGGAGATTTAACAATTCGATTAATTCATACTCCTGGGCACACGATGGAGAGTAGTTGTTATTTGCTTTTTGATAAGGATGGAAAAGAGCAAGGACTATTTACAGGGGATACTTTATTTATTGGTGATGTCGGACGACCTGATTTGGCTCAAAAAGTAATTGCTGATTTGACTCAAGATAAATTAGCTGCTCATCTTTATGATTCTCTTCGCAACAAAATTATGCCATTGAATGATGATCTTATCGTTTATCCTGCACATGGAGCGGGGAGTGCATGTGGGAAAAATATGAGTTCAGAGACTACTGATACATTGGGCAATCAGAAGAAGACAAATTATGCACTTAGAGCTGATATGACTAAAGAAGAATTTGTAGAAGCAGTATTAGATGGATTGACTCCTCCTCCAGGATATTTTCCTCAAAATGTTTTAATGAATATTCAAGGATATGAAAAATTTGATAAAGTGATGGAGCAAGGTAAAAAAGCTTTAACACCGAAAGAATTTGAATTGGTTGCAAATGAGTCTAGACCAATTATTTTAGATACGCGTGATGCACAATCTTTTGCTCAAGGATTTATTCCTAACTCAATTAATATTGGAATTGATGGAAGTTTTGCTTCTTGGGTAGGAACATTAGTGAAAGATGTGAAACAAGAAATTCTTTTGATTACTAAACCTGGTCGTGAAGAAGAAGTAATCACAAGATTATCGAGAGTGGGATTTGATAATACCCTTGGTTATTTGAAAGGTGGATTTGAGGCTTGGAAAGAAGCAGGCAAAGAGGTAGATACCATTGAATCAGTTCCAGTAAGTGTGTTGGTAGAAAAAATGAAATCAGAAGATATAAATATCCTTGATGTTCGTCGGGAAAGCGAATTTAAAAGCGAGCATGTAAAAGGTGCAGTTAATGTTCCTTTGGATTATATTAATCAAAATATGTCGGAAGTGGATAAAAATAAAACATGGTATGTCAACTGTCGAAGTGGCTATCGTTCGATGGTTTTTGCATCCTTACTTCGAGCAAGAGGTTATGACAATCTGATTGATATAAAAGGAGGATTTGTAGATATGAAGAAAAGTGAAGCCTTTGAAATGACAGATTATGTCTGTCCAACTACGATGTTATAAAGAAGAAATAATTAAATATTTGTTGACATTCTTAGAGAAAGGGCGGAGTGTACTATTCCGCCCTTTTATTTAAAGAAAAAAATCAATTTGAGGAAATACTTTTCCATATTAATGATTAGCATGATACTCATCGTTTCGTTTAGAGATGTGGTGAGTCTTTTGTCGTTTAAAGTCAACCAAGATTATATTTCCAACTTTTTATGTATCAATAAAGACGTCCCTAAAAGCACTTGCCAAGGAAAATGTATGCTCTCCAAAACAATCAAGGAAGCACATGAGCAAGATGAAAATTCTAAAATACCTTTCGTTACAGAAAACAAACAATCCTTAATTTTTTTGATTTCAAATGATAAAAAGGAACTGGATTTTCATCTAAATTTTTTCAAAAATAAATTATTAACTGCTGATCAACTCCTTGTTGAAAGTAATTACATTTCAGATATTTTTCACCCACCGCAGGTTTGATTTTTTACATCAATTTATTATTAAAATTTTATTGTAACTATTTAGTAGTGCTGAAGTCGAGGATTAGTCTATTAGTAATGGGCGGGATCGGACTGGCGAAAAATTAGGGTGCGGGAGCTTGCTTTGCGCCAAGCTGTTTTTTCGTCTAGAATTTTTTGGTTCTTTTTTTTATTGAAAAAAAGAACAGACTCCTCACTATCCACTCAGCTAAAAATTATTAAATAGTAAAAATTCTAATTGCTTCCAAGCGATTTGGAAGTGTATTGTTATTTGTAAATAATCAAATCAAATTAAAATGAATAATTTAACCTTTTCTTGGGCTGTTCGTCAATGCGCCATATTATCGTTTCTTATATTTTTCTCAACTAATATTTTTGCACAAAGTAATCCTAAACAAATTGAATTACTCGATGAAACTGGTACTGCAATTATAGGAGCTACTTATCAATATTCTACACAAACAGGAGCCACAGATGTAAAAGGAATAATGACTTTAAAGTACAGCGAAGGAGATACTTTATTTTTATCTCACCTTAGTTTTGGAGAATGGTTTTTGGATGCTGAAGCAGTTCAAGCGGCATTCGTTGCAGAGACCATTTATAAGTCAGGTCGATCAATTCAAATTCAACCATTAACAGTCATTGCCCTTCGTCCTAAAACTTCGGAATCTAAAATTCTGAATATAGATAATCAAGCTCGATTGGCACATGATGCAACTTCTATTTTAAATAGGATTCCTGCCATTTCAAGTATTCGAAAAGGTGGAGGCTATGGTTTCGATCCCGTACTTCGAGGATTTAAATATGACCAATTAAATATTGTAATTGATGGGGTTCAATCGGCTACTTCCGCTTGCCCTAATCGAATGGATCCACCGACGAGCCAAATTGCTCCAAACATGATGGAACGTATCGAAGTGTTGAAAGGGCCACACTCATTGCGCTACGGAACTTCTTTTGGAGGTACCATAAATTTTGTTAGTATCACTCCTTCTTTTTCAAATAAACAAGAAACGTTTGGGCGAATTTCTGGTAACTATGAAAGCAATGGAAATATCATTCGAAGTGAAGGAATGGTGGGTTTGCGAGGTAATAAATATGAACTAGGAGTTTTCGGTTCATGGTCTCAAGGAGAGGATTATGAAGATGGCGAAGCGAGAATAGTACAAAGTGATTTTGCCAGAGGAAGTGTTGGAGCAAACCTTGGATTAAAAATCTCAGAAGCTCAAACCCTGAAACTATCTGCCACTAGAAATTTTGCCACAGATGCAGACTTTCCAGCTTTAGCTATGGACTTACGAAATGATGACACTTGGCTTTTTAATGCGGAACATAAATTCAATGTCAATGGTGAAAAAATGAAATCCTGGAATACTGCTGTCTACCTCACTTCAGTTGATCACCTGATGGATAATTTGCTAAAACCGCTTGATCCAAGAATGTTGGATGCAAGTACATCAGCGTTGACTAAAACTTATGGAGGTCGAACTGAAGGTGTTTTTAAGTTAAAAGGAAATTCAATTTTTGTGGGAGCTGATTTACGAGTTGAGGAAGCAGAAGGCGAACGATCAAGAGCATTTTTATTGGGCCCGAATGCAGGAAAAACCTTCGTGGATAATGTTTGGCAAAATGGTCAAATCAGTCGAACTGGAGTTTTTGGAGAATATCATTTACTGTATTCTTCGCTACGATTGGTAGTGTCAGGTCGGGTAGAAATGAATGATGCAAAATTAAAAGATGCCTCGGATGAGTTTATGAATATTTATGAAGAAAGTAATTCTTCCCAGGTTAATCCAAGTGTTAGTATTGGTGGGATTAAAAATTTTGAAAATAATTTTTCAATGGGTTTATGGTTGGGACGAGCACAAAGAAGTGGAAGTTTGACCGAGCGATTTATCAATTATTTACCAGTAGGATTAGATCCATATGAGATGTTGGGGAATCCTGAGATCAATCCTGAAATCAATAATCAAGTGGATTTGACTTTTGGATATAAGTCTAAAAAAACCATTTTAGATTTTGGATTATTTGCAGCATACTTGCAGGATTATATTTCCTCTGAGATTGATACTAGTTTAACTCCTCGTTTGCCATCTAGTCCAGGTGTTCGTCAATTTATCAATCTTGAAAAAGCGCTGATGACTGGTTTTGAAGCGACGTGGAATCAAGATCTTCCAATAGGTTTACAACATCAAATGAGTGTTACATACACTTATGGTCAGAATACAGAGGAGGATTCACCACTCCCTGAAATTGCTCCTTTAGACTTTAGATTTCTTTTGTCAGGAGCATATTTTAATAATAAATTTTTCCCAGAAGTTTCCTTCCGTCATGTTTTAACTCAAGACAGAATTGCTAAAGAATTTGGAGAAACTAAGACACCAAACTTTACCTTAATTGATGTGAAAGCGAAGTATCAAATTTCTAAAATTTGGAGTGTGACAGCAGGTGTTCAAAATTTATTGGACGAAGCATATTATGAACATTTGAGTCGATCCGTGAGAGGAACATCAAATGCCATCTATGCGCCAGGGAGAAATATTTTTGTCTCTATGGTTATTGACTTAATGTAAAAAAAAATAGGGTAGGGAGGATTTTTAATTTAAAAATCTCACTCCTCGTTTTTTACTTGATTTAGAACAAGAAATTAGTGTTGCAGTCCACCACTTACCCCGCCAGCGGGGGAGAAAGTTCTGCAAACTCTTAACAGAGTGTTTCGATTTATCCACAATCTTCCTCCCTGCTGGCGGGGTGGTGGTGGACTGCAACACTAAAAAAAACGTTCTAAACTTCCATTTTTTATAAAAATAAATCTAGTGTGATTTCAATTACAGACCATTGACTCAATAAGCTTTTACTTTGCAGTAGAATTTAATTATTAAGCTTTTAAAAAATAAAAAAAATGGATTTAAGAAATATTTTCAACCAAAGTAATACTGTAATTATTGACGTGCGAGAGCCTTTTGAATTTGCATCAGGACATGCAGCTGGAGCGATTAATATTCCTTTAGGAACAATTCCTTCTAGAATAAATGAGATTAAAAATATGGGAACTCCAGTTGTCGTTTATTGCCGAAGTGGAATGCGAAGTGCGAGTGCAATGGGTTTTTTGAAAGCACAAGGAATACAGGATGTTTATAATGGAGGAAGCCTAGATGAAGTGTTACATTATCAAAGAAAAGCGGCCTAGAAATAATTGAGAATCATAAGTATCGAGTTTTAAAAATAAAAAAATATAAACTAATTTAAAATGGAAAGACAATTAATAACCATGCCTCGAATTGGAGATCAAGCTCCTGATTTTGATGCAGTAACCACAACTGGAAATATTAAATTTTCCAATTACATAAAAAATAGTTGGACGATCATGTTTTCGCATCCAGCTGATTTTACACCAGTTTGTACAACTGAAATGTCAGGTTTTGCGAAAGAGAAATCCTTTTTCAAAAAACATAAAACTAAGTTGATTGGGTTGAGTATCGATAGTATTCATTCTCATTTAGCTTGGGTTGATAATGTGAGAAATAACACAGGTGTTTACATGGATTTCCCCATCATCGCAGACTTGGATATGAAGGTGTCAAAACTTTACGGGATGTTGCATCCAGGAGAAAGTACGACGGCTGCAGTTCGTGCAGTATTCTTTATTGATCCAAAAGGTACGATTCGTCTCATCATGTATTACCCGCTTAATGTTGGTAGAAATATGGCTGAAATTCAAAGAGTATTAATAGCTTTGCAAACTTCAGATAAAAATAAAGTTGCGATGCCTTTGAATTGGGAACCAGGAGAAAAAGTGATTGTGCCTCCACCAAAAAATTTAAAAGAAATGGATGCAGTCATTGCAAATACGGAATATGAAAAAGTAGATTTTTATTTAGCGAAAAAGAAATTACAGGACTAGTGATTGAATAGGAACTTGTTCCTAAGATACTTTTGGAAAAGTCGGGAATCTATAAGGTTTATTTCCTATGAATATTTATTAAATAGATTCCCGCTTTCCATAAGTTTAACAATAAACTAATTATGAATAGAACACTTTTTTATAGTTTTTTTATCTTTGTAATTATATTGTTAGGATGTAATTCAGAACCTGCCAATAAAAACGAAAAGGTTAGTGAAGAGGATGTTTCATTTATCGAAAATTTGACATTGCTTAATAAAGAGAAAGGACTAGCTAGCCTTAAAACTAATTGCTATAGTTGCCATAATCCTCAGTCAACTTCACATGATGATATGCTTGCTCCACCGCTCGCAGGTATTAAATTTAAATACCAAAATCATTATCCAGAACGAAGTGAATTTATTGTTAAAATGTCCAACTTTATTCATTCACCAACTTCTAATAATGCTGTAATGAGAGGACCTGTCCGACATTTTGGATTGATGCCAAAAGTGCCGTTGGAATTAGAGGAAATTAGACAGGTTGTGGCATATATTTATGATAATGAAATGGAAACCCCAGAGTGGTTTTCTGATCATTTTGAAGAACAACATGGAAAAAAATGGAAATAAGAAATTAATAAACAAAAAACAAAAAAATGAATGTCAAATCTTTGCACACCAATGAGAATCCAGTCGATGCTAAAAAATTATTTAGCGGAACGACAGGGCTAATAAATTCAATACAGTTACAAAAAGGTGCTATTTTTAAAAAACACAAAACGGCCATTCCTGCAACTTTACTTTGCTTGAGTGGCAAAGTAGTTTTTGAATATGAGCATGGAAAAAAAATACAATTACAATCTGGAGATTATGAAGAAGTAGAAGTAGATAATGAACATTGGTTCACAGCATTGGAGGATTCTCAATTAATTTTAATGAGATAAAAAAGTTTTGTCTAAAGTCTAAAAAAAAATAAAAAAATGAAATATATAATATTCCTTTTCCTTCTAGTTTCAACTCTAGGGTTTGCTCAAATACCTCAAGATTTTGAAATAGAATTAGAACCATTGGTCATTGATGATGCTCCTGGAGTTCATTCCTATGCTGTTGGAATTGATTCGCTTGGAAGATGGTTGGTGGTAGGTGGTCGAATTGACGGACTGCATCAACGACAACCTTTTGCTGCATTTTTGGCAAATGATAACAATAAAAATGCATTTGTGATTGACCCAGAAAATGAACAGGTTTGGAGCACTTCATTGAGTAGTTTACCCGCTTCTATTTTTGAACAATTGCAATCGACTAATCAAGAGTTTTATCAAAGAGAAAATCAACTATATGTCATTGGTGGATATGGTTACAGTCCAACGGTTAGCGATCATATTACTTATTCATACTTGACAGCAATTGATGTAGATGGAGTGACTAATGCAATTATAAATGGAGAAGCGATTACTACTTTCTTTCGTCAAGTTGCTCATCCCAAAATGGCAGTCACGGGTGGTTATGTTGGATACTTAGATTCAGTTTTTTATTTAGCTGGAGGACAATATTTTGAAGGACGATACAATCCGATGGGGCCCAATCATGGACCTGGTTTTATTCAGGAATACACCGATGCCATTCGGAAATTCAAAATAGAAGATGATGGAAATAATTTGGAAATAGTCGATTTTTCGGAAGAAGTAGATGCTGATAATTTGCATCGGAGAGATTATAATATGGCTCCACAGTTTTTCCCAAATGGCGATCAAGGTTTTACGATGTTTTCAGGAGTATTTCAGCATGATATTGATTTACCATTTTTAAATTCAGTTGATGTTTTTCCTTCTGGCTACATTGTCAATAATGATTTCAACCAATATTTGAGTCAGTATCATTCTGCCTATTTACCAATTTATGATGAAGGAAATAACACGATGCACACGGTCTTTTTTGGCGGAATGAGTCAATTTACTTTGGATACAAATGGCAACTTGGTAGAGGATGAAAATGTCCCTTTTGTAAAAACGATCAGTCGAGTTACTCGATTTTCTGATGGGGAAATGGAGGAAGTGAAATTAGATATTGAAATGCCAACTTTGGTAGGATCAGGAGCTGAATTTATTCCTCATTATGAAGCATCATTTGTGGCTTCTGAGATTTTAGAATTAGATGACATTAGTCAACAACAAAAATTGGTCGGATATATTTATGGAGGTATACAAAGTACGCAAGACAATATATTTTTCATCAACAATGGAACTCAAAGTTTTGCCAGTAATGTGATTTTTA
>CAJQQY010000173.1 GCA_905480595.1 uncultured Saprospiraceae bacterium
TTTTCTTTAAAAAAATTAAAAATTGATTTTGGGGAATTTGCCTCTGTAATTACATTGTTATTTATGATAGATTTTGTTAAATCTAAAACAGGTTGATGTCCGTCTTTTATTTTTAAACACCATTTATATCCTTGCTTTTCAATTTCTTCTTTCGAAGGTCGATCGGCAGGGTTGGTATAGTTTAAAAATATTTTTCTAATCGCTAGAACACCTTCTATGTCCATAATTATTCGTATCACGTCTGATATAAAGACTTCAGAACGGAGTTTTGAATTCTCTAATTCCTCATTATCAATAAAACCATTTTTTAATAAAGTTCCTTCAAAAATTTCTTCTGGTGATTTCCCTTTTTTTAATAAATCATTGACGGAATACCGTTTAATATTTGGTGTCAAATATTGTTCTAGTTCAAAAAGAATTTGAGCATAAACAGTTTCAATATCAGCATCATTTGACAAATCAATATCAGCACAAATCATAATCGGTTGTTGCGGAACTATAGAAATATTTTCAAGGTCTTCGCAGAGGTTTCTGTTTTGATGATAAATGGCCCTAACTTGTTTTTTTATTTTTTCGATTTGTGATTTGGTTAAATTCTCATCTAATTCTAATCGAATATTGTATAATCCATTCAGTTCAATTTCCTTTGTTTGATGGTCCTTATTTTCTAATTTTCGAACAATTTTACTGTCTTTGCAATCAGCTAAATAATTTACTTTTGCTTTCGACAACCAAGCATTTTTGACTTCAGGAATATCAATAAACAATTTTCTATAATCATTTTCTGTAACTGGTCCAGAAGGCAATATTTTTGCAGCACTCAAAAATTGAGAGTGCATATTTTCTAAATTATTTTCTTCAGAAGCCAATAAGTTTTCGATTGGGTAAGAGGTTCTATTTCCCAAATCTGTAATCGCATAACAAAGTATTTCCAAGATTGTAATTCCTGGATCGTGTGAGTTATAATCCGTCCAAAGATCGCTACCCAACTCTTCAATATATTTCAAACCTTCTGTCCGAAGGAAATCGTAATCTTCGGCAGGTTGAGTTGGTTTTACTTTTGATATGGTAATTGGTTTTATCATTGACAAACGGTATTGGCTTGAGTTTGATTAATTGTATGATTTTCTGTAGAAACTAAAATAGCCCTTGAAGTACTTGTTTCAATTATTTCTAACTTGTTCGATTTGATTCCATTTTCATCTTTGTGATACATATTAAAGTTGGTGACGAAATCGACATATGCTAACCCATCTATAAAATGAATTAAAGTGCTTTTATGAATTTGTCCTCCAAAATGAATATCTCTTCCTTCATCAAATGCCCATGGCGTCAAAAATTTCTTAATGTCTTCATTGAGCTGTTTTTGGTAAAAACCGAACTCTAATGTTTTATGAAATGCGACTTCAAATTCTAAGACAACTTCTTCATAGTCAGGATTTTGTGCTATCACCTTAGTAAACATGGAGGATTTTTTATTTAAAAAATTCTCGACTTCTAAAAGTGTATTTGAACTTACTTTTGGTTTTAAAATATTCGAAGTATTTCTATTTTTTAGATTTGGGATAACAATGATGTAAACATTTCCAGGAGCAAACTCATTAGTGATTGAAGTATGGTTAAGACATTTTACTTTGTAAATTTCTGGGAAATTTTCCATTACTAAATGTTCATAATCCCAGATGGTAACTGCTCGGTTTTTATGTCTTAATCGTTCACTTATTCGAGTATAATATTGACTTGAATTTTCTTGGGTATTTCCTCCAAAAGAATCATATGGTTGAATCACTTTTTTGATACTCGGGAGTCGATTGACCATTTTGGAAATCGTTTCTGATGGCAACGCTGTTTCTAAATACAACGGGTTATTATTGTTGTTTTCAAAAACTACTTGCAGTGATTGCGTATGAACATTTTTGAATTTCGCTACAGCATCTGATTTTTCTTTGATCGCTAACCGCAACCAATAATGATCTTCATCAAGCAAAGTATTATCGTCGGTTGCTTCTTTTGGAAGAATTAACTTAACAATTCCTGATGTCAATAATTGATTGGTATGATCCGCCAAAAGATGATCTTTATCAAGAAGCTTCCAATGATTATGAGCCAAGACGCTCCATTCAATATCTTGAGTTTCCAATTCTGGATTAGCGCTACCTTCGTCCATTTGGAAAAGTAAACTCAATGATTGATTTGGCTCAATATTTTTTAAGCCTAAATAAAATTCTCCCTCGAATTCTCTTTTCGGAAAAACAGTAGTTGATTGATTATTTAAGAAAGGAATTTCTTTTTTCAAATATGGATGTTCTTCTGAATGTCCAAAAGGATGCAAATGAAAAAGTTGAATTTCTCGATCTTCAAAATTTTCTTTATCTGCTACACTTGCATTCATTTTTACTTCATCAGTAGTCGCTTGATAATCCAAGAAAATAGATTCTAATGAAGGGGTGTATGGTTCATTTGGTAAAAAAATTCTATCATTTTCCACTTTCTTGGCAATTGCAATAGCATACAAACTTGTGAATTGAGAATGACCAAAATCTTGTCTCAAAACTAATCTGATAAACCCATCTTTTTGTTGAGTGCTTAATTTAAACTTTCTTCGACGACGTCTTTTTGCCTTTTTATTTCGAATCCATGAAGGACGTCTTTTCTTTTTTCGAGTTGGTTTTTTTCGACTTACTCCATCCTCAAAGAAACCAACAACTTGTCTTTTTTTTATAAATTTTAAATGACTTTGGCGATATAGTTGTTTTGCTTTTTTTAATCTTGCGCTTAATCTTAATCCTCCTTTTTTATCCTCGACCTTTTCTTCATCATTTTCCATGAAATCGATAAATACATTTTTTTCAGGATTGGAAAGTGAATTGTTAAACCAATCAAAATCGAAGGTTTTAGTCCAATTATTTCCACTTAGAATTTGAAGTTTACCTTTGAAGTCTTTGTTCTCAATGTTTTTAAGAGGTCTATTGTATTGATTATAATGTCCAGCAAATCCAGAAGGTAAATTTTGCCATCGCATTTTTAATTTAAATGATTTTAGTTTTTTAGTAAATGCTTCTTGTGAGCCAATGTAGAAATTTGCATTCTTTTTAGGAGCAGCTCCAAATGGCATAAATGGTTTAGAAGGATCCAATTTTCCAAAATCATTTTCTAATAGGAGTGTGTTGATTCCTTTGACTTCAGTTTCGATTTTGATAGAAGTTAAAGTACTATTTTCTAACAATGTATATGCGTCAGGATCATTTAATGAAACTCTCACCATAGGGGCAATCGAATTAAACTCTCCCGTTAAAATTTCTGACTCAAAAGGCACAATTGCTTCCTCTTCATTTGGAATGGTAAATATGATTTGCATCAAGAAATTATTGGTTGAACCACTAATTTTTTTGATGGAGGATTTATCCTCCAATGAAAATGGCCCTAACCAATCTTCTTCACCACTTGCGAATACTTCAAAACTATTTTTTAAATTTTCTGAAATACTTGCTAGGTCCTCTAGGCTCGAAAGAGTGAAGTCAATGAAAACTTTCCGAGTTCCCTCTTGTAATTCTAAAACAGGAGAGGCGAGCGCAAAACCTGGAGTACTCATTGGTAAATCAGAATTTCCGAAGGCACTCCATGAATCTCCATTTTCAATAGGTTCCTCACCCAATCCATCTCCCGAATTTGATACCGAAGCGAAATGTATAAAATTATTTTCACGACGAACAGAACGCATTAATTCAACTTTGGCTTTATTGACGATGGTGTCTTCTTCAGCTACATATTCTATTGGAGTTCCTGATTCATCTTTGCCAGCTTTGAATCGAGTTCCAGCTAAAATCATTTGCTCATTAGCGTTTTTTGCCAATTCAAAAATTAAATGAACACGGTCAGGGGATTCTGGTTTTTTCTGAAGTTGAAGTACTCTTTTATAATAAAAATCAAGGTGCGCCTCGGTCAAATCATTGAGTTGATTTTGAGAGAACTTGAAGAGTTTTATAAAGCATAAGAATAGTGTAAAAAGAGGATCATTATTCGCTGAACTTTCAATTTCCTTTATTGATTGAGAATTAATTTTTTCAAAAAAAACTTCCCAATTAGGTGTTTCCGAATCTGATTCGTCTTCCATATTACTCGTAGGTAAATCGAAAAATTTTAATTGAGCAGCATAGCGATATGCGAATTGCAAAAGATCCTCGGTTGATCTATCATCAAGAGGTGCGAAGCTTGGTTCTAATGCCTTTTTGAAGCGTTGAGTTTGGTTGTAGCCATCTCTTTGCAAAGGATTTTTATGTTCGCAATTTTTTTTCATTGGTTATATTAAAGTCTTGGTTTAATTAGAGTGTTATTTTTTAAGGTACTATACCGATTTTTCATTTTTATAAAAAGGAAAAACAAAATTTGATCTTGAGTTAGTGATTCTGATTTTATAATTGATGATGATTAAAAGTTTCCCCTCGTTTTGATCACTTTCAAATTCTAATGATTCCATATCAACTCTGGGTTCATGATATAAAATAGCTGTTTTTACTAAATCTGTAATATAGGTTTCGAAAGTTGTATTCATCGATTCAAAAACTAGATCACTTAAGTCACAACCATATTTTGGTAACATAACCCTTTCACCAAGTTTAGTAGAAAGTAATATTTCCAAGCTTTGGTCAATATCAGTTTTGTCAGAAACTAGTTCTACACTTTTTAGTTTTCTGTCAAAACTTGGAGGAAAACTCCAACCTGTCCCTAAGAATGTTTTTTCTAAATCCATTTTTTATATATGTAAATGTATTGTTATAGTTTTAAGTTAGCCGATCATAACTGTTGGTGCACCGAGTACAATTGATCCTCCGTGTGCTGTTGAATCACCCATTCGAGCTGCTGGTTTTCCGCCAATCATTACTGTGGCAGAACCTACTACGATAGTATCTGGTGGGCCAACGCAAGTGCACATATCACCTAAGACTGCTGCTGGCATTCCTGCAATCATAACTGTAGGAACTCCTGGCCCAAGAATAGGGCCTCCAACGTGTGGAATTGGCCCAGTTGTCATTGGGCAAACATGCATATCTGTAATTCTTGCTGCTGGTGGCATCTTTTTATTTTTAATTGATTTGAACTAATGAACCTTTGACTACGGCAATTGCACTAGTCGATAATTCTGCTCCTGCATTTCCAGATATTTTGGCTTGAGCTATCGCTGTTATCTCTGCATTGATTGAATCAGTTTTTAAATCACCAGATGATGTTTTCAATATGATGTCTTTTGTACTATTGATTTCAATTCCATCTGAGTTCATGATTATTTTATTTCCATTCGAGTCTGACATTTCAATCGAGGAATCTGTAATTAAAACTTGATTGTCTTTGTCATTCTTTATGGTAATAGATTCTTCGTCATCATTAAAAAGAATCTTCATTTTGTTTTTTGTAAAAATTCCTTTTTCATGATTATCATCTGACGCCACAAGAGGAGCAGGTTTTATGCTGCTATTCATCATTCCTAAAATAATTGCATCATTTGGATCATCATTGATAAAGCCAACGATAACTTCATCACTAACTTCTGGTCTAAAAAACGTTCCTCGATTTTCTCCTGCATCAAGGCAAGCAACTCTTGCCCAGATACCTTGTTCTTCAGGACTAATCATAGGTAACCGAACTAAAATTCTTTCTTCTCCATTTGGATCATCTTGAAGTTGTGTGACTATTCCTACTTGTAAACCTTGGACAGCTGGATAAAGTCCTGAGGCTTCTTTTTCATTTACCTCATAGGTTTCAGTAAACCATTCTGGATTCAATCCAAACTGAATATAAGTCATCCAATTTCCTTCCTCCACTTTATGCTTAATTCCAGAGACATAAATTTCACCATTAAACCTTGCTCCAAATCCATCCAACTCTATAATGTTAGTGGGAATAATACTGGCACCACCTTGAATACTTAAAGCTCCTTGTATTTTTGCCAATCTATTTCGTAATAATTGAGCATCAGCCCAAGTTTGCAATTCTTCTTGATCGGTTTTTCCGCCATGAGAAATAATAAATGGATCAGTTCCAATTACATCTGCTAATTCAGAAGAACTCAAATTTCCCATTCCATTGATACTTGGTTCTTCTGCTTGCGCTTCAATAATTTCTTGACTTCCAAAATCCCAACCTTGAGCAGTTACATTTTTTAATTGATCTCTAGAATCAATGGATGCTTCAAATGAAATAACATTAGTTCCGAATTGTAAAGTAAATTCAGGTGTTAGATTTGGATTAGGTTCTTGAACTGTAAACATATCATCATTCGCAAGACAGATTTTTCCATTTGCTTCTGCTCTTGACAAAATAAAATCCCAATCAGTCGAACGATATTGAACAATTTCAGGATGCTCAAAACTAGTATCTTCGAAGTTTGTAGATAATCCATATTCACCAACAATCTCTGCCATTACATCACTATCTTTTGATTCATAGAAGTATTTACTTTTTCTTCCTACGGTCATTTTGATGGCTTTATTTTTAGCCTCTACCATTAATACAGAATCACCATTTCTTCTAATCTTAATTCCAATTTTTGTAATTATTCCTTTGAAAACTAATTGGTTGTCACCGTCATAACCTAGTGAGATTTCTAGTTCATTTCCAGGTTTATAATGATCTCCATTAGTTACTTCAAATTCATTAGTAGCAGGATCTCCATCTTGAATAATTAAAGTTGCTGTTGGAATTCGATTAATTTCCTTAATTATATCAATTGAGAAAATTTGATGTGTCGAAGGAATTTCACTTCCTTCTGTTTTTATTTTATAAGAAATTACTCCACCTCTCGGATTCAATATTCTATTAGCCATGTGTTTTATTTATATGTTTTTATTTCTCAATTGGTGGGAAAAAAACTTGTTGTCCCACCTCTAAATTTCTAAAATCTTCTATCTCATTTACCTTTGCCACCTGCAAATAATACTTTGAGTCTCCATAAATTTTGTAAGCCATCAATGGCAATGTATCACCTTCTTTGACTGTTCGGATATGAGTTAAATCTGGTGAATTTTTATTCTCCTCTTTTAGTCTTAATTCAGTTTCTCGATATTCTTCAAAATAACATTTTGCAGTTGCTCTTAGTGGAGTTCCGTCAGGGCGAAATAATTTATAAGTTACATTCATTTTGGTGAGACAGCATTTGAATAAAAGCTTACCCCAGTTTAAAATCAAATATCTCGTTCTATGTATATCACCGTCAAACCCCATCGTCACCTCTCTTAAACTATCAATGTCCGGTTGGACACCATCTTTATTATCACCACCCAAACTCGGTAGACCACCTAACCCCGGAATGGCAACTGAGTCTGGAATGGCGCCTGTTCGGTCGAACAGAAAATCAAAGTTTAATCTTTGAGGTTTAATTCGATCAAATAATAATTCTTGACCGCTTGAACCTGAACTTTGAGTGTTTGCAAATTGTACTTCATAGTCGAGGGAGTATTTATCTGGATTGAGTTGCACAATGATCTCACCTGCTTTTTGGGAAAAACTTGTATCCGAAAAAGCCATTATTTTCATTTTGGGAGTTCCTGTGAGATTAAAAATCATCGCTCTTTTTTATTTTTCAGTACTTTGGAAAAATGTTCTAAAGACTCTTCTAATATTTCTTTTTTTATTCTTTGATGATCTATCTGACTAGTTTTGTTATTTGATGAATTGTTGTTTCTAGGCTCGATAGTAGTTTTGATAATAAGTTCTTTTATTTCTATCATATTTTTTTATCCTACTTTTAATAATGTGAAATATTGATAATTTAATTCGATCGATTCAATGGCTAATTCACTCCGCTCAGCATTCAATTCTGAAACAGCCCATTTGACTGGATAAGCATTTACAATATTCCAAGTCATTAGTGGTAAGTGATTTTCATTCAAGAGAGAAACGACCAAATTTATTGGCCTAATTTCCATATTATTAAATGTATCCATGCACCAATTAATTAACTGAGAATGAACAAATAATCCTCTTTTTAGCGTCAAATTGGTAAACTTTGATCGAACTGGTAATTGATACGTAAATCTGTTTTCACCACCTTCTTTGTATGGTTCAGTTTGCATTTGAACATCAAGGCCAGAAACTGATTGAAACATGACATCTGGCACTAATTTTAAATCAATAAAATTGACTAAAAAGTGAAAATTAGCAGGTGGATATTGTAAATTTTGAATTGGCATAAAATGGAAAACTTTGTTTTGGTAAATTAGGGATTCGATCCCTCGTTCATATACCAGAGATGCAAAACGAGTGGCCAGAAAATTCTGATCCACTCGGTAGAACAACTATTTATTCATTTTGAACTACTAAACCTTCATGAGCTAGCTCCATAGTTTCGATGGCTACTTCGTTTCCATCTGCCTTTAGATCAGTCGATTGTACTTTAATTGGAAATGCGTTTTTGATTTTCCAAACAACAACAGGTTCGTGATTTTCATTTAAAAGAGACAAGGTCAAATCTCTTCTTTCAATGGTATTCAAACTAACTGTATTGAACCAATTGAAAAATTCATTATCACCTTGGAAAGTGCCTCGTTTTAAAGTAATGTTTGAAAACTTTCGCATTCCTGGCATTTTGGTCTTATGGTATTCAGGACTTGCCCCATGTCGATATTCAATAACTTCAGTTTCTATATCTAAACCAGAAACTTCCGTAAATCCGATTTGTGTTCCTCCCCATTCAACTTGAAAATGGAATTTTGGTAATGGATAATCTGCCATGATATTTTTAAGTTTTATTTTTTTTAGAAAAAAGGAAAAAGAAATGGTGCGTGGTCAGAAATTAACCGCTCACCGTTGATTATTCATCGTTAACTTTCCTGCATTTTGTGAGAAAATTGAAGGATGATAAATTCAGCAGGACGAACCACGGCCATCCCGATTTCTACAATCATTCTTCCTTCCAAAATATCTTGAGCGGTCATCGTAGTTCCTAACCCAACATTGACATAAAATGCCTGCTCAGGTTTTGCTCCAGCCAATGCTCCAGCTCTCCATTGTAAAGTCAAAAAGTTCTCAATCATTGCTCTGACTTTAACCCATGTGTTTGCATCATTTGGCTCAAAGACAAATTGGACAGTTGCTTTTTTGATAGACTCTTCTGCCATATTAAAAAATCGTCGAACAGAAACATATTTCCATTCATTATCATTACCAGCAAGTGTACGTGCTCCCCAAACTAATGTACCTTTTCCTGTAAATGAACGAATAGCATTTACTGACCTTCCAGAGGTTGGGTCTACATTATAACTCATTTGATCTTCATCAGAAATTTTGACTAAAGGCTTTACAATAGCTGAGACACTTACATTTGCAGGAGCTTTCCAGACTCCTCTTGAACTATCTACTCGAGCATAAATCCCAGCAACAAATGAGCTAGGCGGGAGGTCGATTTTTAATCTTCCAATAGTTGCTTTCAATGCATTCACAAATAGATTATTTACAATTGCATCACCTTCAGAATCTGCCCAAGTTGCTCCATCTAAACTTCCTGAAGAATTGACAAAAGTTACATCTGATTTATCATAATCGATTCCAAAATTATAGGTGAGCACAGATTTTAACCAAGGATAATAAGCAGCTCCATACTTCAAATTATCACCCAAGTTAGCATTGGATTGAATATGAGTTACTGGCAAGTGTGGACTTGCTTGTGAAGGTGCTAATGTATTATTCATTTTAACATCAACCAATGTAAATCTATCTTGTAATCTTGCACATTCATTCAATGAACTTTCATACAAAGAATAATAATCAGCAGGAGTCAATGCTGCTGCATCAGGAAAAGCATAAAGTGTAATTTCGTCTACCTTTTTAGCTGTTGTAAGACCACCTGTGTTTGATGCGGAATCAGTTGCATCCATTCGATTTAGAGCAACCGAGTCGCCATAATTTCCAACAGAAATTATGTAGCATGGTCCGCCACCATTGGCAAAATAAACCTGAAGTGAATGATACATTTTAAATGGAGATACACTCCCTAATGCTGCTGTTCGGGGAGTGATCAAAGTTGAACCATCACTCTGAGGAATTTCAATTAGTGTAACATTAATAGCTTGTGTAGAAGGGCCACCAAATAGAAATTCATACTGTCGCATGGAAGTGATTCTAACGGCTGTATTCGTTAGATCATCTGGTGTCTCTTCTTCTGCTTTTTCAGTATAGCCAATGAACGCTGGAATAGCTGTTTCGACTTGGGCAACGGATGGTGGGAATTTTGAAACTTCCTCTACATAAACTCCTGGGGTTTTGTAAACGCTTGCCATAATTTTTATGATTTTGGTTTTTTATAAATTTTCTAAAAATGTAAATATGTTGTTATATAATATCGGTATTAAGGTTCTTCTTTTGTAACAATTATAGTTTCTCCAGACGCTTCATCCACTACATGTATTTCTTCTACTCTTTGACCTGTTTTCGCAATAGTTTTAAATTCTAAATCAAGGGCACGTAATTTATACATCACAAAAGGTAATTGCTTTCCTCCCATCATACTCCATAAATGATTTGATTCTTCAAAAGATGGAGAATATAATTCCATCAATAATTTAAAAGTGTCAAATTGATCTAGTTCATTTATACCAGAAACAATTGGAGATGTATTTTGATTGGTGAACACATTTTTTGATTGGAAAAATCTAATGACTCTTGATAAATAGGTCATTGCATTTTCATATAAAAAAGAATTGCAAGTAATTAAAATATAGAGATTAACAAAGACCTTTGGATTGTGATAATCGACTGTAGTTAAAGGAGTGTTTTTAGTATAATGTGCATTGTTTTTTAAAATAGATTCTTCTTCTACACGAACGACAGTTAATACTATTTTATCATCAGTTGTGATGTCAACAGAATTAGGACGATATTTTTCTCCTTCATGGAAAGCAATATTTCCAATTACTACTCGCTTCGAGTCAACTCCATCTTCGACAAAGTTGTCTAAGAAACTTTCTAATTCATTTGATAGTATTTTTAGAGTTTGAAGTATCATATGCCCATTAGATTATCAGCCCAAAAAGTAATTAGCTTTTTTAGGTAAATTTTATTTTGTTTATAAAAACCTTAATGGTTAGATATTGTTATAAAATTAACCATTTCAATTAAAATAATAACCAACCAGTAAAGAAGTGAAATCCAATTTTGTAGTGTAAGGGGAAAAGAATCACATTGCTGTGATTTTAGTTTAATGTTTAAATGTAAAATTGAATGAGGTTTGGGTGGATATTCATTTGGTTCTTCTTTTTTGGTTTTTTGTAAAGCCGCGTGGGTAATACCAAATTTAAAAATAAATTTTTAATACAAAGAATTATGTATAATATTTTTTTTAATTTTTGTAGGATGGAACTTGAATATAAAAATAGATTTCATTTTCTGCCTACCAATGCTTAATTTCAGCGCACACTAAAATATAGAAACAGGACGTGGAAGAATTAAAAAATAAAATATCACATTACGTTACATTATCTCCAGAGGAATTAGATTTTGCTGCGGCTTTCTACAAACGAAAAACCTTAGCAAAAAATGAAATTTTAATTCAACCTGGACAATTTGTAAAGCATTGGTATTTTGTGGAAAAAGGATGTTTATGCTTTTATTCTCTTAAAGATGGGAATGAAAAAGTTTTGGAGTTTTTCTCTGAAAATGACTTTTTTACTGATCTCTATTCTTATTTAAAAGAGAAACCTAGTAATGTTTATTTCCGTGCTACGGAACCTACAACCATTTTATATATCTCCAAAGAAGATGTCCAAAAGTCTTATGATCGTTCTCATCAGATTGAACGTTGGGGAAGATTAGCTATGCAAGATATTTTTCTCCAAACTTACCGAAGAGTTGCCCATCTTAATTATCTTTCTAATGAAGAAAGGTATCTTCGATTAATTGAAGAGAGACCAAACCTTTTGCAAC
>CAJQQY010000174.1 GCA_905480595.1 uncultured Saprospiraceae bacterium
TTATTTTTTGCAAAAAAACATGGTAATCTTAACGAGTCTTACTTTTTTTATTAAGACCCTCTTCATATTTTTCAATTAATTCCTCCAAACCGATTCTATCTTCAGAATTTGGTCGTTTTTCGAATCTGGAAGGAGTCATTATTGTTCGGATTGAAGTAGGGCTAAATAATTTTCCATCAGGCAATGAAAAATGAGTAGATAGAAATTGCTCGATAAATTTTTTAGAATTACTGATTCCTTTTTTTCCATTCGGCATTTCTTTATTCAGACATTGATAGAAAAAATCAATCAAAATATTTTGAGGAAGTTCCCAAGTAACGACCATTGGTTTTGTCAATAAGGAATAGTCATCCTCTTTATGCATCTCTAGAACTGCTTTCAAATATGCCAACTCCAAATCAATCTGAACATCAAAACCCACTTCATCCTCTCTATCATATTTAAATTGATTTTGTAAATAGTCTGTTTTCATCCGAAGGAGAAAAGCTTTTTTAGCATGGTAAGTTTCCAATTTATCAATTTGAAGTTTTATTGAATCGAAACGATAGGGGTTATCATTTCCAAAATCATCTTCTCTATAGACGCGAGGTACATGTTGGAATTCAGTTCGTTTAGCATTGATTAGATTCAAAACACCATTTAACTGTTTACCCAAATTGAGTTCAATCAATAGGTCAATATTAGATTCCAGAAGCATATCTAATGATGACAACCACGAATAGGGTCGAGTGAATAAACTACATTGATAATCTAAAAATCGGGAAAGTAATACAGAATTCAAGTTCAACATTTTCTCTAATAGTAATTTACAATAAAGTGGATGGTTGAAACTCTGCTGTTGTTTTTGTGATTGCTCTAATCCTTTAGAGTAGATTTCAAATAATTCAACTTTCACATGTTTGGGATGAGAGATTGGACGTTCATGAAATTCTACCCATTGAATCTTTTTCAATGGTATTTGCATTTCCCTTCTTGTTTTAGTAATCTGAGTATATTAGTTTTCTAAAATCCTATAGCTGTTTATCGTAATATGTATAAATGAGAAAAGCCCACATTATTACGTGTGGGCTTTTTTTAATTTTGTAGGTATCTTTGTTGATAAAACAATATAAGCAGGAAACATTATTTATACAAATTATATTGATGATGTTTTCCAATTCTGCATCCAAAGAATGACAATTACCATTTAAGTGGTAGAAAATAAAGAAGCATAATTTATAATGTGATTATGTTCGGAAAGGTGAGAAATAAAGGCAAATGAGTTTGTACCCCGTCCATTCATTGAATCTAAAAGAAATGAAAAGAAAAGTAGTGATATTTTAAAATGTTGTACCTATGTTGTACCATAAAATAAAAAACCGCTGTAATCTGTTGATTATCAGCGGTTTAACTAACTAGTTTGTACCCGAGGCGGGACTTGAACCCGCACGCCCCGAAGAGCACAGGATTTTAAGTCCGGCGTGTCTACCAATTCCACCACTCGGGCAACTTAATGAAGTATGAATCATTTGGAATGAAGAGAGCCTCTTCTAATTCAGTTCTTCAAAAAAAAAGTCTTCATCATTTGAAGACTTAGAGCGAAAGACGAGATTCGAACTCGCGACCCCGACCTTGGCAAGGTCGTGCTCTACCAGCTGAGCTACTTTCGCTTTTTTGCTAAAAGATAAATAATAACACGTTTGTTACTTCCTAAAGCGGTGCAAATATAGAATAATTTTTAACAAAATGTCAAATCGTTTTTAAAATAATTTAACTTTTTTTTTGATTTTTTTGTTAGAGATATTTGAATCCATCAAAATCTGAGGTAGCTTTAATTTTCCATATTGATTTCAGGATTTTTTTACACATAAATGATCAGAATATTCTTGTAAGTTTATTGTTATGAACCAAAAAATATTATTAGTCACTCCTCCTTTTACCCAATTAAATACGCCCTATCCTGCTACAGCTTATTTGAAAGGATTTTTGAATACACATCAGATTGATGCGTATCAAGTAGATTTAGGAATTGAAGTGATCCTTGATTTATTTTCTTCCCTAGGCCTTCAAGATGTTTTTACTCAGATTGAGATAGATCAAACGGAACTTTCTGACAATTCCTTTCGTGTATTTTCTCTTCGAAATGAATATCTAAAAACCATCGATCCAGTTATTTCATTTTTACAAAATAAAAATCCTACGCTCGCTCATAGTATTTGTGATCGAACTTATTTACCTGAAGGAAGTCGATTTGAAGAAATGGATGATTTAGACTTAGCCTTTGGTTCGATGGGAATTCAAGATAAGGCACGACATTTGGCGACTTTATATTTGGAGGATTTAGGAGATTTAATCAAAGAAGCAGTTGATCCTCATTTTGGATTTAGTCGATATGCTGAGAGATTGTCCCAATCTTTATCGTCCTTCGATGAGATGGAGGAAGCACTTCAAGCAGAAGAAACTTTTGTTACTAGAATATTGATTCAACTTTTAGATGAAAAAATTAAAGCAGAAAATCCAATGGTAGTTGGACTTTCAGTTCCTTTTCCTGGAAATCTTTTTGCAGCTTTAAAATGTGGTCAATTTATAAAAAAACAATATCCAAACATATCCATAATTTTGGGCGGAGGCTATGCAAATACTGAATTGCGAAGTCTGAATGATGAACGTATTTTCGATTATTTAGATTTTATCAGTCTTGATGATGGAGAAGCTCCTCTCCTATTTTTACTAGAATTTTTTAAAGGGGAAAAAACAAAATCAGAACTCAAAAGGGTGTTTGCAAAAACCAATGGAGTCGTTTGTTATCATAATACTTCAACCGAACTAGATATTCCTCAAAGAGAAACCGGTACTCCAGACTATTCTGATTTTCATTTGGATAAATACCTTTCAGTCATAGAAATCGTTAATCCGATGCATCGACTTTGGAGTGATGGTCGTTGGAATAAATTGACATTAGCACATGGATGTTATTGGGGAAAATGTACTTTTTGCGATGTGACTTTAGATTATATTAAAAGGTATGAACCTGTCACCGCTGAGTTACTTTGTGATCGAATAGAAACCATTATTAACCAAACTGGAGAAAATGGTTTTCACTTTGTAGATGAAGCTGCACCTCCTGCTTTGATGAGAGATTTGGCAATTGAAATTCTTCGCCGAGATCTAACGGTGGTTTGGTGGACCAATATTCGTTTCGAAAAAAGCTTTTCTCCTGACCTTTGCAAATTACTAAAAGCATCAGGTTGCATTGCTGTTTCAGGCGGATTAGAAGTAGCTTCAGATCGACTTTTAAATAAGATGAAAAAAGGAGTAACTGTTGCTCAAGTGGCAAGAGTAGCTGATGCTTTTACGGAAGCAGGGATTATGGTGCATGCTTATTTAATGTATGGTTTTCCAACTCAAACGGAACAAGAAACCATTGATTCTTTAGAAATGGTTCGGCAGATGTTTGAGCAAGGAGTCATTCAATCTGGGTTTTGGCATCAGTTTGCGATGACTGCTCATAGTCCTGTCGGACTAGCCCCTAAGGAATTTGAGGTAGAAATGGTTGGCCCAACTTTCGGTGGATTTGCAGATAATGATTTGGTTCATGATGATCCACTTGGAGCAGAACACATCTTATTTTCTGAAGGTTTGAAACGGTCTTTATTTAACTATATGAATGGAGTTGGTTTGGATTTCCCTGTTAATGATTGGTTTGATTTTGAAACTTCTTTTACAACAGTAGAAGATGATTTTATTGAGAATAGCTTGCGTGGTTTTTCCAAAAATAAATTCCGTCCAAATGATTTAGTCATTTGGAATAACAATACTCCTACAATTTCTATTTTTGAAGACGATGGAGAAGAATTTGGTGAGCTTGTATTTTTTAATAAAAAAAATGAATGGGGATTTGAGACAGAAAAATCTTTGGCAGAATGGATTGTAACAATACTTTTACAAGCAAATCCAAAATCAGGTACTATCTTTAAATTTAATGAGTTAAAAGCTAGTTTTGAAAAAAATGAATTAGGTGATTTCGATGAATTATTAGCTTCTCCAATTTGGGAAGCATTGCGAGAGAATGGATTGCTGATCGTGTAAGATGAGTCTCTGAGTCGTCCTACTCATCAAAAATACTAGCTCGAGGATAATTACTATTTGGAACTGGTCGTAATTCAATTATACCTTCAATTAATTGAGTTGATTGACATGGATTTAATTCTTTGGAGAGAATTTTTGTCTTGGTCATAAATCCCTCTTTTTTGGCAATAATAATATATTCACAACCACACATTATAGTAAACCCAAAGCTTCCATCTTTACTTGATTTTTCCAGTTGAACTCTTCCGTCACATTCGTTGAGCAATTCAATCTCTACATTTTCCATTCCTTTATGAAAAACCTGCTCTTGCACTTTGCCTGAAAATAAGGAGAGTTTTCTTTTTCTTAATGTGACGATTGTTTCCTTTTCGTCATAAATAATATCTTTCTCCAAAACTGCAGCGTATTCTTCGTATCCTTCCTTTTCAATGCTTAAAAAATATTCATTAGAATTTTGAACTTCATATTCATACGTCCCAGATTCTACGGTTTTTAAAATATTTCTATTCCATGATTTCTTTTCATTATCAATGGAGACTTCCGCTTCGTTAATTTTTTCACCTGTGGCTTCATCAACAACTATAATAGTTTTAGAAATTTTCTTTTCCACGAGTTTCCAACCATAGACATCATCATTACCTTTGCCACCATGTCGATTAGAAGATAAGTATCCATGCTCTCCAGTTTCATCAATATAAAATCCAAAATCATCCGCTACTGTATTGAATGGTTCGCCTACATTTGTTCTACGTTTAAATCCTTTTCCTGCCTTTTTAGAAAGAAAAATATCAAGACGCCCCATAGACATATATCCATCAGAGGAAAAAAACAAATGTCCTGCTTCATTGATATATGGAAATAATTCATTGCCTTCACCATTGACATTGACTCCTAAATTTTGGGCTTCTCCCCATTTTCCATTTATGAAAATGGATTTATAAATATCCATTCCGCCATAACCACCAGGACGATCTGAAGCAAAATATAAAATTTTTCCATCTCTGGTAAGAGTTGGATGGCAGGTAGAAAATTTCTTACTATTAAATGGTAATTCTTTAAGATTGATCCAATGACCTTCCGCTTCTTCTGCGGAATAAATTTTTAAAGAAATAAGTCCACTCGACCTTTCGTTATTTCGAGTGAAATACATCATATCTCCTACAGTATTAAAAGTTGCAGTTCCATCATGTAAATCGCCATTAATTTTTCCTTTTAATTTTTGAGGATCACGGTAAGTATCATCTCCTATTTTCTCTGAATAGTATAAATCAAAATAATTATTGTTGAAAACATTTTTCAATCCACTTCCATCAACTTTATTTCTAGATGAAGTAAAAACGATTCCATTTCCATATGGAATAGCACAAAAATCCAATCCTTTTGAGTTTAGATTTTCTATATTATATACTTGGATTTCCTTTTCCTCCTCTGAAAAATCTTCAAATACAAGATTATCTATAGTTCCGTCAAATGACATTAACATAAAGACAAAAAGAAAAAAAGTTAGATAGGTTGTAGGGTTTAGACTCATTATATTATTATCACATATTAATAATTCAAGACATACAAAATTCATTCCATTAGAAGAATGAAAATTCGTTCTTGCGATCAGTCTTGAGAATCATTTATAATATTCGATAAAGGAATAAAAAACGGGTACCTGCAGAATTGATTTTTTAATAAAAATCTTAAAAGGAATCTTTTGTTAGAGGCTATAAAATTAGTTCTTTTTAGAGGAAAAAAATAATGAATTGGGGATTTTTTGATTGAAATATCAATCATTTAAATCGGATAGCTTTCACAGGAGATATCCTTGTTACCATATAAGAGGGTATAATTAAGAAAACTAGGGTCACTAATAATGTCCCAACATTTAAGGCAATTACTACCCACCAATTAATTTCAATTGGAGCATAAGACAAATAATAGTCTTCTTCTGATAGTTTAAAAAACTTAAACTTATCCTGTAAGTAACAAATAAGCAATCCAATTCCATTTCCCCAAAGTAACCCAATCACAATAATGTAGGAAGCATAATACAAAAATATTTTCCTGATATTCCAGTTAGTTTGACCTAATGCTTTTAAGATTCCAATCATATTGGTTCGTTCCAAAATTAAAATCAACAAAGCAGTCATCATATTAATAATTGCTACTAACATCATCAAAGCGATCAAAACTCGTTCATTGGTATTGGTCAATTCTAACCAATCAAAAATACTTCGATTTCTATCTTTGATCGATTGAGCAAAAAGATTAGCAGGTAAAATGTCTAAATAAATATGCTCCGTCAGCGGTTCCAAATCATCAATATTATCTAGGAAAACTTCAAATCCTCCCACTTCATCCTCAGACCAACCTCGTAAATTTTGAATTTGACGAATATCAACAATAGCGATCACTTTATCATATTCAGCCAAACCTGTTCTATAAATTCCTGCAAGTTTAAATTTCCGAGGTGCTTGACTTCCTTTTTTAATATAGTAAATAGTGAAGGTGTCTCCTATTTTTAAATTTAATCTGTTGGCGGTGTGTTCTGAAATGATTATTTCACGAGACATTACCGAATCTTGCAAGTTTAAAGGTTTTCCCTCGACTAGAAATTTCTCTAAATATTGCCAATCAAAATCTTTCCCGATTCCTTTGGTAATGATCCCTTCAATTTCCTTTTTCGTTTTAATCACGCCTGGACGATTAGCGAATACTTGAATATGTCGAATGCCTCCTTTGGTTCGTTTTTCTACTTTCCAATCTTCAAATTCATAACCAAATAATTCTTGATATTCAAAATAATCGATCGGCCCAATCGTATCTAAAGAAGGATAAAAATCTTGATTAATATCAACAGCAACTTCATCATCTGTCAGATAAGCTGTGCTAGTGTCCGTAATCTGAACATGTCCCCAAAATCCAAAAATCTTATTGCTAATTTCACTTTTGAATCCTCGAATCAAAGCAGTTGCTACAATCATCACCGCAACACTCAAAGCAATGGCAACAATCGCAATCCGAATAATCAACCTAGAAAAAGATTGACTTCCTGATTTGGAAACACGTGTAGCTATAAAATATTCTAAATTCAAATTTTATGGATTGGATGAACTTCTAAAAGTAATACTTTTACTATCATTTAACCGCAATGGTATAAAATTATTTCATCAAAAATAAATAATTCAATATCATTCTTTATTAAGGGAACGATTTATATAAAACCTACGTAAATCATAAAACTTACCTACTAATAGGTTAGAAATAGCTATTAGTTATTTTAAGGTTATTGACATAGTTTTCCTAAATTAGCGCTTCAAAAATTGCAAATTAATAATTACAATGAATTTTATCGAAGAACTTAAATGGCGGGGCATGCTGCAGGACTCTACCCCCGGAGTCGAAGAACATTTAACTGAAAAAATGAGAGCAGGTTATATTGGATTTGATCCTACTGCTCCTGCATTAACTTTGGGTAATTTTGTCCAAATTCAGATTTTAAAATTATTCCAATTATCAGGTGGCAAACCTGTGGTTTTAATGGGTGGAGCAACTGGTCGAATTGGTGATCCTTCTGGGAAAGACAAAGAGCGGATTTTAAAATCTTTTGATGAATTGGATAAAAACTTGGAATCTCAAAAAGCAAATTTCTATAAATTCTTAGATTTCGATTGTGGCGATAATTCTGCTATCATGAGAAATAATATTGATTTCTATAAAGAGATGAATGTTTTGGATTTCCTTCGAGATGTTGGAAAAACTTTGACTGTCAGTTATATGATGTCAAAAGATTCAGTTAAAAACAGATTAGAGACTGGTTTGTCATTTACAGAGTTTAGTTACCAATTATTGCAATCTTACGATTTCCAAAGATTATTTGAAGACGATGATGTGTCTTTGCAAATGGGAGGTTCTGATCAATGGGGAAATATCACTTCAGGAACTGAATTTATTCGTAGAAACTTAAGTGCAAAAGCTTATGCAGTTACCACTCCACTTTTGACTAAATCTGATGGAAAGAAATTCGGAAAATCAGAAGAAGGAAATATTTGGTTGGATGCTGCTAAAACTTCTCCGTACAAGTTTTACCAATTTTGGATCAATGCTGATGATAAAGATATTGCTAAATTCACTCGATACTTTACTTTGAAATCTCATGAAGAAATCGAAGCTAGGGAAATTGAATTCGCGGAAAACCCTAGAGAGGCGAAACGACTTTTGGCGGAAGAATTAACAATTAGAGTTCATGGTCAAGAGGCTCATAACGCTGCTCAAAATGTTTCTAATCTCCTTTTTAAGAAAGCCGACAAAGCTACTTTAATGGCCATGGATGCCGGATCTTTAGATACCGTTTCTCAAGAAATTCCTTCTTTTAATATTAAAAAAGAGACTTTTGATTCAGGATTGAATATTATTGATTTATTAACTGAACATACAGGAATCCTTAATTCCAATGGAGAAGCTCGAAGAGCAATCAAAGGTAATTCGATCTCAGTAAATAAAGATAAGATCGGTAGTCATGAAGCTAGTATTTCTTCTGATTCATTGATGCATGGAAAGTACTTGATGGTGGAAAATGGAAAGAAGAATAAATATGTTATCATAGCCGAATAAAGAATTATTCAAAAAGAAGCGGTGTTAGGTTCTTGTGAGTCCTAATACCGCTTTTTTAAATTTAAATATATTGAAATGCAAAACCTCTTCGCTTCAAAAGATGCTCAGGCCACCATTGATAGGATTAATAATCTTACTCCTAATTCCCAAGCTCAATGGGGCAAAATGAATGTTGCTCAAATGTTAGCTCATTGCAATGTTGCCTACGACATGAGTTTAACGGATCAATATAGTAAGCCCGGAAGTTTCAAAAAGTTCATGTTAAAGATGTTTGTCAAAAATGCAGGTGTCGGCCCAAAACCATATCCAAAAAATGGAAGAACTGCTCCTGAGTTTGTAATTGCAAACGAAAGAGATTTTGAAACGGAAAAGAAAAAATTGGTCGATTATATTATAAGAGTGAAACACTTGGGTGGTGCACATTTCAATGGAAAAGAATCTCATTCATTCGGTGCTCTAACTGAAACCGAATGGAACACCATGTTTTCAAAACACCTAGACCATCATCTCACTCAATTCGGTGTTTAAATAAATTCTAAAAATAAATCCTACCAGATATGAAAAAGACTCAAACCATTTATCAAGTTGATGCTTTTACGGAAAATATATTTGGCGGGAATCCTGCCGCAGTTTGTCCGCTCGAAAATTGGCTTCCTGATGATTTGATGCAAAATATTGCCATGGAAAATAACTTAGCAGAAACTGCTTTTTATGTTCCAAAAGAAAATCATTTCGAACTTCGATGGTTTACTCCTACAACAGAAGTCGATTTGTGTGGCCATGCTACTCTTGCTTCAGCTCATGTAATTTTCACAACAGGTTATGATCAAGATGAAATCAGTTTTCTTTCTCCTCGAAGTGGTAAATTAATAGTTAGAAAAGAGGAGCCATTTTACACCATGAATTTCCCAACTGATGTTTTGCAGAAAGTAGAAGCACCTGCCAATTTAATTAAAGGTTTAGGGATTACTCCATTAGAAGTTTATCGTGGGAAAACTGATTTTATGGCAATAGTTGAAAATCAAGCAACTATCGAATCAATTCAACCAGACTTTAAAATTTTAGGAAAATTAGATAGTCGAGGAACCATTGTAACTGCCCCAGGAGAGAATTCAGATTTCGTTTCAAGGTGCTTCTTCCCACAATCTGGAGTTGATGAAGATCCAACTACAGGTTCCGCACATACCTCAATGATTCCATATTGGGCCAATAAATTAGAGAAAATAGACATGACCGCTATCCAATTATCTAAAAGAAAAGGTCATTTAAATTGTAAATATTTAAATGATCGAGTTGAGATTTCTGGTCAA
>CAJQQY010000175.1 GCA_905480595.1 uncultured Saprospiraceae bacterium
GGAGCACATCATCCTGTGTCAATCACGATGAATCATATTATTGATGTATTTGCTCGAATCGGATTCGTAGTAGCTGAGGATCGAGAAATTGAAGATGATTGGCATAACTTCACCGCGATGAATACACCTGAAGATCATCCTGCACGAGATATGCAAGATACTTTTTACTTGAAAAATAGTATTCAAATGTTGTTGCGAACGCACACCTCTTCGGTACAATCGAGAGTGATGACTCGCCAAGAACCACCTATTCGGATTATTGCACCAGGACGAGTGTATCGGAATGAAACGATTTCAGCACGATCTCATTGCCAGTTTCATCAGGTAGAAGGGTTATATGTTGACGAGAATGTTTCTTTTGCGGATATGAAGCAAACGCTATTATATTTTGCCCAAGAAGTTTATGGTGCAGATACTAAAATTCGATTGCGTCCAAGTTATTTCCCATTCACCGAGCCAAGTGCAGAGATGGATGTTTGGTTGGGAATGGAAACTGAGAAGGCTAGAAAATTAACCAAAGGAACAGGTTGGTTGGAAGTACTCGGTTGTGGAATGGTGGATCCGAATGTTTTGGAAAACTGTGGAATTGATTCGAAAAAATATACTGGATTTGCCTTCGGAATTGGAATTGAAAGATCTGCAATGCAAAAATATGACATTGGAGATATTCGTTTGCTTTTCGAAAATGATGCTCGATTCTTAAAACAATTTACCTCAGCTATTTAATGGTGAATTTTGAATGAATGAATTTTGAATATGCCTCACGGGGAATGTTCAAAATTCATCATTTACATCTTCAAAATTCAAAATTTCCCTCCATGAGTTATTCTTCTCTTTCCTCTATCCAACAAAGTATTTCTAAAGGTGAAACCAATTGTCAAAAATTGGTTGATCATTATTTGTCAAATATTGAAAAATCGAAAGGTCTCAATGTTTATGTGGAAGTATTTGAAATGAGGCTCGTGAGAAAGCCATTCTGCTAGATAAAAAATATAGAGAAAATCCAGCTTCAGTCGGGCGACTTTATGGGTTAGTTATTTCGATCAAAGATGTTTTGTGTTATAAAGATCATGGAGTGACTGCAGGATCAAAAATCCTAAAAGGATTTGAATCTTTGTTTTCAGCTACAGCAGTTCAACGAATTTTGGAAGAAGATGCGATCATTATTGGTCGAGTAAATTGTGATGAATTTGCGATGGGATCTGCCAATGAAAATTCAGCTTATGGCCCAGTTCGGAATGCAGCTGATGCTTCGAAAGTTCCAGGTGGTTCTTCGGGAGGGTCGGCAGTTGCCGTTCAAGCGGAGACTTGTTTGGCTTCTTTGGGAACAGATACAGGAGGTTCCGTTCGGCAGCCAGCCGCATTTTGTGGAGTGATTGGAATGAAGCCAACTTATGGACGAATTTCGAGATTTGGATTATTAGCTTATGCTTCTCCTTTTGATCAAGTTGGAATTTTAGCAAAATCAGTAGAAGATGTAAGTATATTGTTAGAAATCATGTCAGGTTACGATGAAAATGACAGTACTTCGAGTGATCGACCTGTAGAATCTTTTTCTAACGATTTAAAAGTTGAAGGGAAAAAGAAAATTGCTTACTTTCAAAATGCCCTCGAACATGAAAGCATTGACGAAGAAATTCGACAACAAACTTCCGACCTTATTGAAAAATTAAAAGCGGAAGGTCATGAAGTCGAACCAGTTGATTTTGAATATTTAGATTATATCATTCCTGCCTATTATGTTTTGACCACAGCAGAAGCATCGTCGAATCTTTCTCGTTTTGATGGTGTTCGATTTGGACATCGAAGTGATAAAGCTGAGGATTTGATTGAAATTTATAAAAAATCCCGTACGGAAGGATTTGGAACAGAAGTGAAACGTCGAATTATGTTAGGGGCATTTGTTTTGAGCTCAGGTTATTATGATGCATATTATACCAAAGCCCAAAAAATCCGTCGATTGATTTCGGAAAAAACTTTTCAAATTTTCGAAAACTATGATTTCATCTTAATGCCTGCCTCACCCACTCCGCCATGGAATATAGGAGATAAGATGGATGATCCAGTCGAAGCATATTTAGCTGATATTTTCACAGTTCAAGCGAATATGGTTGGCATTCCAGCGATCTCTTTACCCTTCGGAAAGCATGAAAATGGGCTTCCAATGGGCATTCAGTTCATGGCAAACAAATTTGAAGAAAAAAAATTACTATCCTTTTCTCAGCATCTCATGCAACAATTTTTTTAAAAAATATCTATAGATAATTTTATCTTTTATGTGTAAATAATTCGTTACCAATCGGTAGGGGTATTTACCTATGTATAGTCCTTTTTTTAATATAGCTATAAACCATGTCAGGAAAGATGGTTGAATGGGATAGCAAATGTTAAAAAAGGAACAGTAGGGTTGTATTAGATTCTAAAACCCCATAATTTTGAATTACCAATACACAAAATCTAGTTTTACCCGTCACAATTTTTCCCTCACCTACAATAAATAATTGAAATAAGATTTACGAATAATTAAGTATTTGCGAAGTTAAATTTTCAGAATACTTATTGAAATTTTAAAAGCATTTGAGAAAGCGAAAAAACTGCATTTCAAATGTTATAACCAAACTCAACGTCCATGAACATATTAAAAGGTATTATGCCTTTATTATTGATAATGAATTCATCATTGTCAATAAAAGCTAACACCACAACAACAACCAATTCTTTTCCAACTACTTCCTTTTCTGAAAGTAGCAAAACCAAAGTTTCTAAAACAGCTTTTGTCGAACGACTTGAAAGAAGATCTTTCTCGATGGACGTGACGTACAATAAAGATGTTAAGAAATTTGTCAAAAGATACATCTCAAAAGATCGTACTGGAACTGAACTACTACTCGGAAGACAAACGACTTTCTTACCAATCTTTGAAAAATATATTGAAGAACTTCAATTGCCGAGAGAATTGAAAAACCTACCTATAATTGAGTCTGCACTTAATCCAAATGCAGAATCTCAAGTTGGGGCGAAAGGTTTGTGGCAATTTATGCCTAGCACAGGCCGAATGTATGGATTGACAATTAATGATTACGTTGATGAAAGATGCGATCCTGTAAAATCAACAATCGCTGGATTATCTTATTTAAAGGATTTGTATGCTAAATATGGCGATTGGAAATTAGCGATTGCATCAAATAATTGCGGGCCAGGTAGAGTAGATAGAGCAATTAGAAAAGCAGATAAATCTAGTTTTGAAGGCATTAAAAAATATTTGCCAAAAGAAACTCAAGAATATGTTGCCAAATTTATAGCTACTTCATATGTGATGGATAATTATTTTTTCCATGACCTTCGTCCGATCTATCCAGAGTACACTTTGCAATTTGTGAAAGTCGTAAAAGTGTATAAAAGAATCACATTGAAACAAATTTCGAAGCAAACAGGGATGAACTTACAAATCATCCAAAAACTAAATCCTTCTTACCGAAAAGGAATCATTCCGCCAAGCGCTGATGGGAATTTCATAATTATTCCTATATTTGGGGAAGAACTTTCGATTAGGTAATGAATTGGAGATATTTTATTTTGAGAAGTTCTTTTTTTAGATAAAAATGAAACACTCAAAATAAAATATTTCACTTTTCTCCAACCTCATGTCTGTCAGTCAATCAAGCTAATCCTTAATATCTGAGAACTTACACATAAGCCAAGCATCTTCCTGGCATGATCTATTATTTTTTTGACTAAAAAAAATGATAGCTCTGCACAATTTTTGAAGCAATGTTTGCCTTTTAAAACTTTTGGAAAGCTCACAGTTTTTAAGAACCCAGAACCTATTTTCTAAGCTTTAAATTTTTTTGTCAGAGATGAACCTGAATAAACTACCTTTACTTTTATTATTGACTTTATGTTTTGTAACTAAAACCTTTAGTCAAAGCTCGACTACTACCCATTCTCCAGTCCCTGTTTTTAGTGATGAAGAATTAGAAGTTAGAGTTAAAAACCTTTCTTCACTTGCCGTGATTCCTCAATTGGATAATGTTGTAAAAAGCTATATCAAAACATATTCCGTTCGGAAAAGAGATAAAACGGAGAAAATGTTAGGTAAAATAGTGATGTATTTTCCAATTTTTGAGAAATACCTTTTGGAAAATAATATGCCTTCCGATATCAAATATCTTTCAGTTGTAGAATCTGCTTTAAACCCTCAAGCAACGTCTAGAGTAGGAGCTGCAGGTTTGTGGCAATTTATGCCAGCAACTGGGAAAGAATATGGATTAGCTCAAAACAGTAAACTTGATGAGCGAAGAGATCCTCACAAATCGACGAAAGCAGCCATAAAATACCTAAAAAGATTACACAATAAATATCAAGATTGGGAGCTTGCACTAGCTGCATACAATAGTGGTCCAGGTCGAGTGAATCGAGCTATTCGAAGAGGGCAAAGCAAGAACTTTTGGAAGATAAAAAAATACTTGCCTAAAGAAACTAGAAATTATGTACCTGCATTCGTGGCTGCAAATTATATTGTAAACAATTATCATTTGCATTATTTGAAGCCTCAATTTCCAGAAATGGATGTGCAAATGACCGATTATACTAAAGTGTATAATTCAATTTCTTTTCGAGAAATTTCGGAAATAACGAGAACACCACTTCATTTGATTCAGGAGTTAAACCCTAGTTTCAAACAAGGCATTATTCCAACTTCTCGAAATGGGCATTATTTGACTTTACCTAAACGAAATATGCCATTATTTTTGGCTGCATTTCCTACTCCTGATAGTAATCCTTCCATTACTCATAATCTTAGCGGTCGTACTGAATTTTTCAAATCAGTATATTATGTTCAGCCAGGTGATCATATTGATAAATTAGCTAAGTTGTTTAATTGCGATCGACAACACATCATGGCTTGGAATAATTTACCTCAACCATATTTAGCAAGAGGGCAGAAGCTGACAATTTTTCAAATCAGCAATAGTATGAATATTCAGGTAAAAGAACTTCCTGCTCGTCAAACGAAAATTGAAAATCCAAAATTGAGGGAAGAAACTATTCTTTCTAGTGGTCGAAAAAGAAATAAAACGAATGAAAAGAAAAATATCAAGCAAGAGGAAGAAGAGAAAGAAAAAGCACCACAACGAAAATTTTCTCAAAAAAGAGAAGACTATATATTTCATACAATTCGTCGGAATGAGTCTATTTTAGAAATCGTGGAAAAATATCCTAATGTGTCTGTTCACGATATTCTAAGATTAAATGAAATCAAGGGAAATGATTTTCCTACAGTAGGAACTAGATTGAAAATCAAAAAGAAATAGAAAATCGAATAATAATTCATATTCACAAAAAAAGGTCTTAGAAATTATGCTTCTGAGGCCTTTTTTTTGTAAAAGACGTCAAAGAATATGACATATGTAAATATTTAATATTTTTTTATTTAAATATTTTAACAAGACAATTGCCAAATTAAATGTATAGACTTAAGGCATAAATCACTCATTTTCAATTTTTTACATATGTATGTATGGCAATTTTGTCAATATGCCTTATTTATTTTGTTATTTGTCTTCTTAAGAAAAATCAAGTTTTGGTCTAAAAGTTGTGCTAACATATTATAATATTTAATAATTTAAAGAAAATAGACCTAACTTTAACTAATTAGACCTCTCCCTATATACTGAGATTCCATATCCAGTATCAAAAATTAATTCATGTTGAAAGAGATATGAATAAGTTAATACCTGTCTATTTTTTTTACAACCTTAATCTAGATGAAACCTTTATGTTTATCATTAATGGTTCTTCTTTTCACACTACTTAATTTAAGTTTTATTGCTCCAACAGAATCTATTGATTTTGAAATTGAGGAGAATAATGCTTTTAACTTATCAGATTTTGAGGTTCGAGAGCGTCTTGATAAAATAGGCGGCATAATGGATTTGAAATATAATTCACATGTAGAGAAAAATATAAGACTTTATTTAGGACGTCGAAAAAGAACCCTTGCCTACATCATTGGAAAATCAGAAACTTATTTTCCATTATTTGAGCACTACCTACAAGTCAATCAATTACCTGACGAATTAAAGTATCTTTCCATTGTTGAATCAGCATTAAACCCACGAGCTAAGTCTCCTGTAGGAGCTTCGGGACTATGGCAGTTTATGAAAGGAACTGGTTTAAGATATGGTTTAAAAGTCGACTCTTATATCGATGAGAGAAATGATCCAATTAAATCAACTGAGGCTTCTTTTAAATTTTTAAAAGACTTGCATGATCGCTATGATGATTGGTCACTTGCTTTGGCAGCTTACAACTGTGGGCCAGGTAATGTCAACAAAGCTATTCGCCGATCAGGGTCAACTGACTTTTGGAAAATGAGCCGATATTTGCCTTCCGAAACTCGAAATTATGTTCCTACTTTTATTGCGACAGTCTATGTGATGAATTATTATCAAACACATGGAATACAGCCAAAACCTGCAGCCTATAAATTTCAAGATATAAAAACCACAACGCTTTTTGAGGCGAGTTCGTTTTATGAAATTTCAAAATTAGCAGAGATTGAAACTAGAAAAGTCAGAGAATTGAATCCTGCGTATCGAAGGAATTTTATTCCAAAAACGAGGCGAGGAAATTACTTGACTCTTCCTGTGGAAGCGATGAGAATTTTTAAAGATAAAAAACGACAAGCAAAACTAAATGGATTTTATAAAAGTCGAAATCCAGATTATTACGATTATATGAAGATCCCTTCCGATATGATTCGGTCGAGCTATGAAGTGCAAAAAGGTGAGAGTGTGGAATACATTGCCAAATTGCTTCGTTGTTCTGTGGATGATATTGTAGAATGGAATAAGTTGGCTACAGCGTCTATTTTCAATGGTCAAGAGTTGATTGTATATTTTCCAAAAGAAAAATTTAGTGATCGAATAGTAGCGGCAATTCCAAAAGCTGAAAAAGAGGAAATAATTCTAGAGTCTACAACTAATAAAGATCCTGTCGCAGAAAATAAAGAATTAGAAGAATCAAATATTCTTTACCATTCTATCCAAAAGGGTGAAACACTTGGAAAAATTAGTACTTATTATCCTAATGTCACTTTATCTGAAATCATTAGAATTAATAATTTTTTTGGAGAGATAAAATTAGTGCCTGGGAGTAAAATAAAAATTCAAAAATTATAGATTTTAAAACCTTAATGGAAAAAGGAAAGGTCAAGATGCACACATCTTGACCTTTTTTTATTCTGAAAATTACTAAAACCTAATCTCATGAAAAACTTAACTTACTTCGATTGCTCTTGGAGGTAATTCTTTTGCTTCTTCTTTTTTAGGTAAAACGATTCCTAATATTCCATTCTCATAATTTGCTTCGATCGCATTGCTTTCAACTCCTTCGGGTAATTGGAAACTTCTTGAAAATGAAGAATAACTAAACTCCTTGCGTGTGAATTTTTCTTTATTCACTTCACTAGAAACTTCTTTTTTTGCAGAAACTGTCAAAGTATTTTTCTCAACATTTATGTCAAAATCTCCTTTTTGCAAACCTGGGGCTGCAAGTTCAATTTTAAAATCATCTGGAGATTCTGAAATATTTACAGAAGGAACATTTGATGCAAAATCAGATCCTACAAAATTTGAAAGTGAATTATTGAAAAGGTCATCAAAAACAGAATTGATGCCTGAATTGAAATTTACTAAATTGCTCATATCTCTTAAATTTTATTTTTTTAAAAAAAGTGTTGTTTACTCACTAGATGATTCGAATCACCTTGTGAGTTTATATTATCATCTTGTTAGTTTGGTGAAACCTTTTGAAAAAATCCATGCCATCCCGAAGGCTCGGGATGACACGGTTTAAACAAAACGAAAAACCAACTTTACTTAATCTCTATTTTTCTTGCAGGCAATTCTTTAGCCTCTTCTTTTTTTGCCAAAGTCAAATACAAAATTCCATCTTCGAATTTTGCTTCGATTTTAGTGGTATCAATTGTTTTCGGCAAATGGAATGTTCTATTGAATTCATTGTAATCGAATTCTTTTCGAGAGTATTTAACGCCTTCTACTTTTTCGTTTTCTATTTTAGCAGAAATGGTTAAAACATCTTTTTCGACGTTGATATTAAAATCAGATTTTTTCAAACCTGGAGCTGCAATTTCTAATCTGAAATCTTCTTTTCCTTCAATTACATTAACTGCAGGTTGGGATTTAACTAGGTTTTTTTCCATTTCTCCAACTGAATTAGTTAAAACATCATTGAAAATGTTGAAAAAAGGGTTAACTACATGAGATCTTCTTCGTCTTGGATTTACATTTACAAAAGTCATAATTTGATATTTTTTTATTTTTAGAAAAAAGATTTTTAAATAATGATTATACTTTCCCTATCATCAACTCATGTACCATTACGTTTTTCACGACTTTTTTTCAGAAAATCAAAAAAAAAGAAGACAAAAAGGCATTATCTTGCAAGGTGAGGTGTCAAAATGGCTTAAAAGCGTAACTTGCAAAGGTTATACACATTCTGATGTTTAAACTAACATGTTTATGTTGATAACTCTGAACGCTATATTTTCTATCAAATACCTCGTAAAATTTTAATTAAAAACTCTTCTGAAAAAGGAATATCCGTTTCAATCAAATTTTTCCATACAACTACTTGATATTGTGAGAAATACACATTTAAAATTTATGACAAAATGTAAAATTGAATTACTTTTGCCCTTCGAACGAAAAACCTCTTCGGAGGAGGGTGTGGTGATTGACCATTCCCTTTTTATTATTTTATAAAACCAGTAAATAAATCAAAGAGATTATGGGTAGTAACATTATTTATGCAATTCCAGCTTTAGGAGGTTTGGCATTGCTATACACATTGTGGAAATCTTCTTGGGTATCAAAACAAGAAGTAGGGACCGATAAAATGGCTAGAATCGCCAAAAATATTCAAGATGGTGCCATGGCTTTTTTAAAAGCCGAGTATAGAGTTTTAGCAATTCTTGTTGTCGTTGTTGCAGCAATTTTGGCATTCACCGCTAATGCAGACAGTTCTTCATGGATGGTAGCGGTTTCATTTATCTTAGGAGCGATTTGTTCAGCATTAGCAGGATTCATCGGAATGAGAGTAGCAACTAAAGCAAACGTAAGAACAACTAATGCAGCTCGAACGAGTTTAGGAAAAGCTTTAGAAGTAGCTTTTGCTGGAGGAGCTGTAATGGGAATGGGAGTTGTTGGATTGGGAGTTTTAGGATTAAGTATTTTATTCATTTTATATAGTGCTCAATTTGGA
>CAJQQY010000176.1 GCA_905480595.1 uncultured Saprospiraceae bacterium
TGATTATTTAAAACAAGATATTCAAAAGCAACTTCAAAAAGATGGTATCATCTCTCAAGAGATATTAGCAGAATACTTGCGCACAAAATTCTCAGAAAGGTATTTCTTTGATTGGAAAACTGTTGATAAACGATTTGAAAAGTACAATAATATTTACAGAGGAATTCAGAAAAAACATACTTCAAGAGGGAAGGATCATCTTTCCAAATACTCTGATTCCACTCAATGGGTTTTGCCATTTAATTACTTGAATGGCAAACCAGTAAACGCATATGCTTTAAGACATTTGGCTCGGCAACATAAAATGGTAGACATAGCATTCCAATATTTTTATGAGAAAAAAGATCCAATATACATTCAATATTTTACTCGCCAAATGATGTCTCTAAATGTAGCGTTAGAAAAAAGTCAATATGAAAAGATAGAAGATGGTAATGGTGTTTATGAAGCATTCCGCTCAGGATATCGAGTATTGAATTGGCTTCAGATTCACAATTTGTTTTTAGGAGAAACTACTTACTCGGACGATAATCAATTGACCACAATTGCTACTTTGCTACAACATGGAGAACATCTTTTTCAGCGTAATCAAAAATTTAAATCAGGAAATCATCAGACCAGAGGAATGTCTGCACTTGCCATGCTTTCGATTTTGTTGAGAGATTTTGAAGGGACAGATCGATGGTATGTGCATTCTATGGAATTACTAAAACAGCATTTAGCTAAAGAAATAAATGATGATGGATTTCAATTTGAACGATCAGTACATTATCACATGAGCGATATTGGTAACTTTTATTATGTTTATCAATTAGCTAAAATCAGCGGTATGGAAGTAGATGATTTTTGGGAAAACAAATTGAAATCACTTTTTACCACACTTAGTAAAATCGCTTATCCCGACAAGTCTGGACCAGTTCTTCAAGATGATACAGAAATTCCCTGGGCAGAAAAAAATGATATTTCAGGTGCTATGACTTTGGGTTACTTGCTATTCAACGACCCGGCTGTAGGTTATTTTGCCAATGATAAAGTTCAAGCAAAAATGTATTGGTATCTCAATAAAGCACAACTCCACCTTTTAAATAATGTAAAAAAAGAGAAGCCTACTTATTCATCTTTATCTTTTCCAACAACTGGATATTTTATCATGAGAGAAGGTTGGGAAGCTTTGGATGATGTGATGATTGTTTCAAATGGATTGGATGATAAGAAACCCGACCATCAGCATGGTGACATGTTGGGTATTCAAGCAATGGCAAATGGAAAAGTAATTTTACCAAATTATCAAGTTCGGTATCCCTTAAAGGATTTTGATTTTTTTAAAAATTCGATGGTCAAAAATGTAGCTCTTGTAGATGATGAACTTCAAGGAAAAAAGTGGACATCAAATAAGGGAGGAAGTGGTTTCGGAAAATTTAAAAAGTTACCTCAGCCCAAAAATATTGTTTGGGAGACGAATGAAAATTTCGATTGTTATATTGGAAGTCATGATGGTTTTGAAGATGTAGGTGTCAAATATTCCCGACAAGTTATTTATGTAAAAAATGATTTCTGGATAGTGAAAGATAATTTTCAATCTTCTCAACAACATATTTACAAACAAGTTTGGCAGGGGCATTATTCTCAGGAGAATGCACCTAATTTGTTACGAGCAACTTTTGATGACGCAAGTGGTTGTGATATTTTTCAATTGAAGGATGTTACCAAATTAAATAGTTCAGGACGGAGAGGAAAAGCTTGGACTGTAGTCGAAAAGGAAGGAAGAGAAGCATTTGATTTTATAACTATAGTTTTTCCATACAAAGGATATAATAATAGGATTAACGAAGAAGAAATTCAAGATTTAAAAGGCTGGAAAATTAATCAATCAGTTTGGGAGATGTCTGGAAATGAATCTGTTTCTTTATCTCAAGATCATGAGACATTTTTCTTTGGTATTACGCAACTTAAACATGGAGAGGTAACGCTTAAGTTCTCCGAAGCTATCGATATTTTTATTTCTCATAAAGATAGTGAATTAACGATTCATCACATTGGAGAGTCTGAGGTGGAAATGGAAATTGAGGGATTAAGATCAACTAAGATAAATGATAAGTCATTCAACAAAAATAAATTTCAAATTGCTCCCAATGATAAAATAGTTAGTAACCTATTTAGATGAATTCAAAAAGGTGCAGAGGTTTGATTATGTGTATTGTGCCTATTGTCTTATTGGCGAATATAGAAAAGTGACCTGATAATCGAAAGATTATCAGGTCACTTTTTTTACTTAATCGTTATTTTCATTTCCTGAAAAATATTATCCGAGGCATTCCCAACATAAATGATATATTCTCCATTTTCCAAATTCCAATCTGAAATTTTTTCGTCATAAAAGGCAAGCGAATTTACATCAAACAAAATTTCGACAGATTCTTTTTCACCCTTTTTTACTTTCACTTTTTTGAAACCTTTTAATTCTTTAAGTGCTCTTTCAACTTTAGAATTAGGTTTTCCAACATAAATTTGAACGACCTCTGCTCCATCAACTTTTCCATTATTTGAAACGGTACAAGTGACTTTAATTTTTTCGCCTGCAGCATAAGTTTTTTTAGATGTTATAGCATCAGAAATTTTAAAAGTCGAATAAGACAATCCGTAACCAAAGGCAAAAAGAGGTTTAATTTTTTTAGTGTCATGCCATCGGTAACCTACAAAAATATCTTCTTTGTAAATTTGTTTTATACTATCTCCGGGATAAGAAATTTCACCAAAATGATGAGCTGAATTATCTTTAAGATTTACTGGAAAAGTGAAAGGTAATTTACCTGAAGGATTGATATCTCCGCTGATGACATCTGCTATTGCATGACCAGTTTCGTTTCCTAGAAACCATGCTTGCATCACACTATTTACTTTCGATAACCAAGGCATGGAAACTGCATTTCCACTAATTAAAACTACTCCAAGATTACTGTTCACTTTTAATAATTCATCAAGCAAATCATCTTGTCCAAAAGGAAGTCCAAACTGTAATCGATCACCACCTTCACAATCTTGATGATGATTTTTATTGAGTCCTCCAAAAAACAAAACCACATCAGCTTTTGATGCAGTTTCTATTGCTGCTTTTTTTAATGAGTCGGCATCATATGGAGATGGTATCACTCGAGCATAAGCTGGCGGCCCAGAAGCATACCCCATGGAATGAATGATATTTGCATTCTTAAATCTTTTCTGGATTCCTTCAAGTGGAGATATTTCATACTTAGCTTTTAACTCAGAAGACCCTCCACCGACTGTCATGGAACGAGTTGCATTTTCACCAATTACAGCAATGGTCATTTTTTTATTTGGATCCATTGGGAAAAAGGAATTTTCATTTTTTAGCAAAACGATTCCTTCTTGTGCAACTGATCGCGCCACTTGCTGATGTTCAACATTATTCATTCTACCCATAGGGCGATCCCGATTCATATTTGTCCGAAGCATCAAACGTAAAATTCTTCTTACTTTATCATCAACAACAGATTCAGGTATTTCGCCACTTTTTAGCATTTCCAAGAATGGATTAGCCAAAAAATAATAATCATAGGCATTTTTCGTAGAAATGGTTAGACCATCAGTTCCTGTTCCCATTTCCATATCAAGACCATACAATGCTGCCTCTCGCGTATCATGAGTAGCTCCCCAGTCAGTTATTACTACACCATCAAATTTCCAATCTTCTTTCAAGATTTGGTTAAGTAAGATTTCATTATGGCAGCAATATTGTCCTCTGAATTGATTGTAAGCTCCCATAATGGACCATGCTTTTCCTTCCATGATGGATGCTTTAAAAGCAGGTAAATATATTTCA
>CAJQQY010000177.1 GCA_905480595.1 uncultured Saprospiraceae bacterium
GTAGTTTCTAAAGTAACCACATAATCTCCTGGACTTGTAAATTGATAAGTAAAATTAGCATCCGTAAATACATTGTTATCAACTGTCCAATTCCATGCAACAATACTATCTTCAGGAACTGAAGATTGATCTTCAAAACTCAACGTTTCAAAACTACAAGCACTTGACGGAGTTACTGAAAAATTTGTAATTGGTTTAGGATGCACATAAATAAAACTATCTTTTGTAACTGTGGTTTGACAATATGTAGTTGTAGCATTTACAATCACATCGTAATATCCAGGTGTATTATAAATTATCCCTGTAGGATTTGTTCCTGTAGCTGTTGGCGTATTACTTCCTGGAAATTCCCAATCAACAGAAATAACTGTACTTGGATCAGCAAATTCAACTTGAAAATCAATTGGAGTATCTGCATCCTCACAAACTTCATTTATTGAGGCTACAAAATCCGAAAATACATCTTCCACATAAATTGTAGGTCCAATAACTGGAATTTGACAACCTGAAACATCTTCGACTAAAACTAATGGAGAATAAGTTCCTTCATTTGTATAAGTATAAGTAATGGTATCGGAGTCACCACTTGCTAAAGAATCAATTACAAATCCATCTCCGAAATCATAAGTATATTTAAAAGCATTTTCACTTTGTACGATAAACTGAACTTCTAAATCTGCACATCCAGAAGTTACATCTGCTGTCAACGTTCCTGAAGGTCCATCGACGATAATATAATCTGTTTTACATTCAGTAATCGAGCATCCGATCTCATTAGTTATAGTCAAGCAAACAGTATAGTAACCAGTTTGGCTATAAGAGTGAGATGGATTTTGCAAACCAGAATTTGCGTTATCTCCAAAATCCCAAGACCAAGAGGTTGCATTTGTTGATAAGTCAGTAAAATTAGAAACCAATGGTGGAATAGGACAAGATTTATAAGTATTGTCGGCCGTAAATTCTGCTACCAAAGGTTGGAAATTTACATTATCACATATTTGCTCTGAGCACCCAGTTGCATTAGTTGCAGTCAAACAAACTACATAATCTCCTGATGTAGCATAAGAATGACTTGGACTCGCAATTGTCGAAGTATTCCCATCTCCAAAATCCCACAAGTAAGTTAAATTATTATCATATGAAGTAGAAGCATTTGCAAAATCTACTGATTGAGATGAACAGTCAGTTACTTGAGGAATAAAAAATGGTTCTATTTTATCAACGAAAATTAATGAATCCATAATTAGTTCATCCGAACAACCTGTTTCATTTTCCACAGTCAAACCAACTGAATGGTAACCTAAATCAGTATAAATATGAGTTGGATTTGGATCAGTAGAAGTAGTTGTATCTCCAAAGTCCCAAGAGTAATTCACAATATTGCTATTTACTCCATAAGCTGAATTCGTAAAATTCACAGTATGTGGTGAGCACCCTTCTGCATCATCAATGGCAAAGTCGGATACCGATCCTGAAACACAAACTGTATCAGTAAAAAAATAAGTATTTGAACAAGTACTTCCATCCGTAATCGTCAAACTAAATCCATAATAGCACCCAGGATTTGGAATATAAAATAATGGATTTGGATCACAAAAACTAGTCGTGATCATCCCTACCCCTGCTGGAAAAGTCCACGTATAACAATCTGCTCCAACTGAATTATTAATTACTGAAATTGTATCTCCAGCACAAATATTCAAATCACTCAGCGTAAATTCTGGAACCGAAGTAGTCACATTGATCGTCATCGTTTGAGTATGTTCACATCCCGTCTGAGAATTTGATACTGTCAATGTCGCTATATAAGAACCGTTGCCTGCATAAGTATGAGATGGATTTGGCAAATTAGATGTGCCTCCATCTCCAAAAGTCCAACTCCATGATTCCGCTCCTACCGAAGCATCATAAAATTGAATTTCTCCTGGCATACTACAATCTTGATCAAAACTAAATTCTGCTTTTGGAGCATTGATATAAATGTAATCCTCTACTAATAATGTATCTGGACATCCATTAAAAAAGGTAATTAACGTCACATCAAAAGACCCCGTATCAGAATATTCATATTGTGGGTCTTCCTCACCAGATTGACCTCCGTCTCCAAAATACCATTCCCATTCATCAGCTAATGAACTTGACTCATCTGTAAATTGAATTTGATCATCCAAACAAGCCTCCAAAGGGTTCGCTGAGAAACCAGGGTTTGTTGGAGCACCAACTTGAATATAGTCCTCTATCAAAATAGTATCTATACAACCAGAAACCGTTTCCACAATCAATGAAACATCATAAGATCCAGTATCAGGAAAATTTACTACAGGATTTGCAATACTATTTAATCCAATCCCTCCTCCAAAGTCCCATTGATAAGAGGTAATAAAATCTACAGCATTCGTTTCATTATAAAAGAACACTTGCAGATCCTCACAACCATCAACAACATTACTACTAAACTCAGCTAATATTTCCTCTATTATTATGGAGGTCTTAATTACACTTTGTTCACAACCATCTGAGTAGGTTACGGTTAATTCTACTGGATAAGTACCATATCCTGCAAAAGTAAAGGTTGGATTTTGTAACGATGATGTTCCCAATCCTCCAAAATCCCAAGACCAAGAAGTTGCCATTGGCGAAATTCCATTAAAGGTAACTTCTGTTCCTGCAATCGGATCACAAGTTTTCAAATCACCCGAAGCTGTATAATCAACATTTACAGGTCCATTTGAATTAATACATTCAGAAGCAGTTGTAGTATAATTACAACCATCAGTAGTAACGATACTCAATGTAGGAGTAAAACACCCTGCAGTTGTATAAGTATATACTGGATTCAATTGATTTGAGGAATTTCCATCTCCAAAGTTCCAATTGACTGATTGCACATTTCCACTATTATAAAAACTAAAAGCTACTTGAACCAAACCACAATTATCATCGTCCAAAAGAGTATATTGAAATCCATTAAACTCTCCAATACTTATAAAGTCTTCAATAATCAATGTGTCCGAACACA
>CAJQQY010000178.1 GCA_905480595.1 uncultured Saprospiraceae bacterium
ATCGAACAGGATTAGACACAGCGGGATCTCCAACACTTAATAAAGGTGGTTGATTCGTATTACCTGAGTCGAAAATAATATCGCTACCATTCAAACCCTTTCTATAATCTAATTGGTAATCTTTCATAAAACCATCTTCATGGTAAGCTCTGAAACCTGTAGTAAATGTTGACGCAGCATTTCCAACCATAAATTGACAGTCAGCTCGATTCGGTACATAATCTTTTCGAAGATCTTCTATATCTGCAAAACAACTCTTGTTGTTGATTCGGATATTGTGAATCAAAGTAGCGTAATCAACTACATCTGTATCATCAGAATCTTTCCATTTCAAGTAATGAAAATCAGTTCCATTTCCTGCGCCTGTCGAACCATTTGGTTTAATTCGATTTCCTGCGTTGTCAAATAATTCGACCATCAAGTTGTAATTGCCATCTGCAAAATTGGTCGTATCTAATTTGTAGTGGACTTGATTTCCAATCCATTTATTAGAATTACTTATGTATGGGATTTGATACAAACCTTCTTCGCCACCAATCAATTTTGGTCCAAGTGCAACCGCTTCTAATTTTGGAGGGAAAGTTCCATTGATAAATTTTCTCCAAGCAACTTCTCTATCCAAAATCTGAGGTGTTCCAATTGCGTTTCCATTGGCATCAGTCTTTACAATACTGAATCTGTAATAACGTGCACCTGCTCCATTCATATCAGGATCAATGTAGAGTAACAATTTCAACGTCGCTCCCAATGGGCAATCCGTTTGTCCTCCAAAGTCAATCAATCCAGTATTGGATGGAAGAACTTTGTTGATGCCAGTCGCACTTGCTTGAATTGGACTGTGTAAGTGATAAGTATCCGTGTTTCCAATCGCTTGAAGCATTACATATCGTTTTCCTTGACCTGTCGTTGGAGGAGTATAATTCCCACAAGTTTCTGCAAGGAAATTATAAGTAGAAAGTACCGCTTCTTGGGACGAAGAGAAATAAGCATTCTTTGCTTCTCCATCGTAAACATAAATGTACTGTCCACCAATCCATTGTTTCACTTTGTAAAAATAAGTCGTGTAGCATCTTCTCCAAACTGGTTGAAGAACCAATGGTTGATTAAAACAGAAAGTAAATTTTCCATCCAATCCAACATTCGTTTCTCCTAATTTCACTTTAGTTACCGTTCTATTTCGACAAAGCACATGAATCAAATATGGACGTGCTACAAGGAAATCATATTTCTGCTGATCAGATGGAAGAGCGATTAATGATTTCAAATCACTAACGGTACTCTCATCCATGAAGTTCTGCTTTGCAGGTTCGATAGCGGATTTTGCCAAACGAATATTTCGAGGAACTCTTCGAATCGGAGGAAACGGAGGATCTGGAAATGGTCGTGGAATCAATTCTGGAATATCAGGAATCAACTCAGGAATTCGTGGAATGATATGCCAAATATCACAACAGATCGTTCGTTTGTAAACCTCCACTATTCCATGGCACAATGGAAAACATCGAGTAATAATCGGAGGCGTCAATAGATTCAAAGCTTCTTGTACTTTTGTCGTCCCTAAATTGACTGAAGGAATCAAAGGTGAATTTGGAATTCTAAAAGTAGGAAGTGTCGGTCGAATGATCGGTGGAAAAAACCAATTACATTTTCGAACTTTTCCACTCACACAAACTCGATTCCAAAACCAACGTCCCCATTCCAATTGAGGAATTTCTAATAGGGGACGTTTTCTAAGTTCAGGGATAATTTGTGCTGCTGAGTACTTCAATAACATATTTGAAGTAATCATTTTTGGATCTTCAACATCTGGTCCGAAAGCGATGTTAACTTCTTTTTTTTCTAAAAGTGTTGGGATTAATAATTGGTTGCCGTTAGCCGTTGCAATTTTTTTACTTGGGTTACCTTGGTCATCCAAAGTGTAAAGTGCCACATTTGGGCGTTCGTCATTTGGCTTTAAGGAATTAAGTGAAATGGTAACTTTGAAGTTACTTCGTCCTTTTGATTTAGACATAATATTTGGTTTTTGGTGTCGAGGTCTTTTGATATTTTATCAGACCACGACGGATTTAAAAAAATTGTTTTCTATTTGGTTTTTGATGAAGGCATGAGGAATCAGTTATCCATTGAGACATCATCAAGGATTGCGCAAAAGACATACTTCTGCAAAAAAATGCTAGCAAAATTTTAGTAGAAAAAGGTTGTTTAAAATGTGTGGTTGATAGGTTGTTCGGATGAACAAAGAGATAAATCTCCCAGGTAAAATGAAATCATTTTACAATGAAATAAAAAATAGTTAAAGGGGATTCTAGTGTGGGTTGAGAAAAATTATAGAAAAAGCATTTTATGTAAGAGTATTGTAAAGTCGTTAGTTTTGTTTTTTCTTTCCATCGTCGTCGTCCTCTTCATCATTTCTGACTTCTTCGACAACTTCTTTTAGAGGATTCTCAGGTGTAGCTGGAACTACAATTGCGGTATCAACTTCATCTACAATAATGGCATTTACGTTTCCGGATAAAATCATTTTCTTAGAATTTTCGACATAAGCATTATCAGTATTTTCGATAATGATGTATTTCGCATTCTTCACATAAGCGGTATCGACCTCATCGACGATAATGTAATTTGCTTTTTTTACAATTGCCGTATCGACTTCATCGACGATAATTTTGTCAGATGATTGGTCTGGGCAGTCTTCGCATTTTTCACCACAACTCATCTGAGTGATACTTAATAATGCGAAGGAAGCGAGTAGACAAATAATGTTTTTCATAATGGCGAATGTTTAATGTATCATTTGATAATTAATTATAATACAAATCTAGACTAAAGTTAAATGATAAAAAAATCACATTTATTTATTATTTTGGTTTCAAGTGGGGATTAAATTAAGTATAAATGATTGGAAATCAGTTATTTATGGTATTGAAATAGTTTAAAAATTTTGGATCATGGCTAAATCTGAGACATTGTTTCTTTTGATAAAATCTTTAAATCAGGCTGAAAAAAGATATATAAAACTTTTTTCCAATAAAAATGGAACGGAAAACAAAAAGTATATGCAGCTTTTTAAAGCTTTTGTAAAACATGCAAAAAGTGATGTTTACGATGAAGAGTTAATTGAGAAAGAATTGGAAGGAGTGATTGCGAAAAAGAATTTCTCTTATGAGAAAAATTACTTGTATCAATTCATTCTAAAAAGCCTTCGTAATTTTCATGGCCAAAATACACCTCGGATTCAGTTGCAAGAATTGATGATAAATATTTCATTGTTGTATGAAAGAGGTTTGTTAAAAGAAACTCTTCAATTGATTTCCAAAGCAAAAAAGATTGCAGAGAAATACGATTATGATTTACAGTTTTTGGAAATCTTACTTTTGGAAAGAAGAATAACGCGACAATTTAAACGAAAAGAAACCAAAGCATCCATCACTCAAATTCAGTATGAAAGTCAAAATAAATTAGATCGGATAAATCAACAACTCAAAATTTTAGATTGTTATGAAGATGTTTTTTTAGAAGCGAAAAATTTTGGAGCAAGTAAAATCATTGACGAAGATCTTCAAATCAAAATCCAAAGAATTCTTCCTTTGAAAATAGATTCGATGGACACTTCTCTTGAGATGAAATTATATTATCATCTCACTCATTCGATGTATCATTATATTTCTAGAGATTGGAAAACGAGGGCTGAACATTTGAAAGCAGTTTTGGATTATTTTGAACAAAATTCTTTTCTGCTCAACGACACTCAGTATCAAGAACGCTATTTAAGTTTTTTAAATAATTATATAAATTACTGCTATGCATTTGGAGAAGAAGAAGAATTGAAAGAACAAATCAAAGTACTTGAAAATTGGAAAGCGAAAAGTCGTGCGCTGAATATTCAATTAGAGCAATATCGATTTTATGGAAAAATGTTGTACGCTTTTAAGCGAAAACGATTTGATGAAATGGTTGAGATGTCTCCAAGCTTGGATGAATTACTAAAAAAGTATGAAGCAAATTTAACGTTGAATAGAAGATTGACATTTCTATTTCACATGGCTGCAGCATTTTTATTGGAAAATAAATTTGATGAGGCAGAAACAAAAGTTAATGAAATAATTAATCAACCAAAATTTGAAAATAGAACAGATATTCAAATCCTTGCGAGAATTATGCGGATCATTTTATTTTTTGAAAAAGGAATTTTGACATTGGCAGAATATGAAACAACCTCTGCAACTCGATATTTAAAGAAATCAAGAAATGATAATCCTACTGAAAAAAAGATATTATCGTTTTTGAGAAAATTGGTTTCGTCACCGACACCCAAAATTATTTTAAATGATTTCCACGATTTTCTAAAAGATAAAAAAGGGTATGAAGAGATTTTTTATTGGGTGGAAAGAAAACTTAATTAAAGCGAGTCATCGACCTCATTTAATTCATCCTCATTAATTTCTCCAAACCATTTCGTCATTTGTTTACGAGCATTTCCCCGCACTTCATCATTGATATATCCTGCAATCAAAACTAATCCGAAACTCAATACTCCTAAGTCATCAGTATAACCTAAGAATGGAGTCAAATCTGGAATTCCATCAATTGGTGAAAGGAAATATCCAAGTGCTCCCAATACAATTCGTTTTGCCCAAGCGGGCGTGTCTGATCTTTTGAAAGCATAATATAAAAGGAGTGCGGTGTAAACTGTTTTTTGTCCAGCTTGAACTGCGTAGTTTTTTATCTTTTCCCAAAAGTTGAATTCGGAAAATTTATCGGAGTATTTTTTAAATGGGTTCTTATTCATCAACTATTCTATTTTTCTGATTAACATCAATATCTGATATTTGTTTTTCAATATAAATTTAATAAAAAATCCGAACACCATTTTTTCGATAAAACCCACCAAAAATAGACCAATCCACATCTTTTAATTATTACGTCGTCGAAAATGACTACCACATTTTTTTACTAATAAATTAAAAATCATGTTAAAAAAGAAACGACGTAAAAAAGATGAATCTATCAACGCAGGTTCTATGGCAGACATTGCATTTCTCCTTTTGATCTTTTTTCTAGTGACGACCACTATTGCTGAAGATAAAGGGATTTTAGTCCAACTACCTAGGTGGAGTAATACACCTCCGCCTCCTTCACCAGTAAATGAAAGAAATGTGTTAAATGTTTTAGTCAATGGAAAGAATGAATTATTAGTTGAGAATGAAATAGCACTTATTGAAAATTTAAGAGAGCAAACAAAGCTTTTTATTTCTAATCCAATGCATTCACATGACTTGCCTGAAAATCCTGCAAAAGCAATTATTTCTCTAAAAAATGATCGCTCCACTTCTTATGAAACTTACATAGGAGTGTACAATGAATTAAAAGGAGCCTATTCAGAATTGCGAGATGAAGAAGCTAGGAGGGTTTACAATAAAGGTTTTGAAATGTTGGAAAAAGCGCAACAGAAGGAAATTAAAAATAAAATTCCACTTATTATTTCTGAAGCAGAACCAATGGATCACATCAATTAATTAAAATAAAAAAAGAGTAAACGGATTTATTTCCATTTACTCTTTTTTTATTAATCAAGTATTATTTTTCTTAATCACATCCTAAATCAATTCTTGATTGAGGATCATTGTTTGGAAAACAATTTCCAGAAAGAATATAATCAGGAGCGTATCTTTCCAAATCAGGGTCATTCAGCCCATTTTCTAAAAATGCCACTAAGTCATCAATATCATTTTCACTCATTCCAAGTGGTGAGAAAATTGGTGGAATTTGACTAGCTGGAACATTTACATTTTCAGGAATAGCATCATTAAAATATTCAACTACATCTCGCAAAGTCGTTTTGCTACTTCCATGAAAATAGAAAGGAGTATCTTTTAAATTATATAATTGAGGAACTTTAAATTTATGCATGTCTTCTGGATCTCCCGTAAATCCTCCACGTCCTAAGTTTCGAGTATCATCAGCAGAAGTACCAAAAACATTTATTCCACATTGATATAAATCTTTTACACCAACTGAATAAAATGTCATCGAATTTAAAGAAGGACTACTATGGCAAGTAGCACATTTTGCATCACCAAAGAAAAGCATTGCTCCTCGTTTTTCTTGCTCTGTCAAAGCATTTCGATTTCCTTTTAAGTAATCTTGAAATGGTGCTTTATTCGTAATTAATGTTCTCAAATAAGCTGCAATCGCAAAACTTGCAGTCACCTCTGAGTATCTTTCTTCTTCAGGAAAATCGCTAAAAGCAGATTCAAAGTACGGTAAGTAGCCCAAATCAGTCACCACATCTTTATTGACAATCATACGATGTAATTTGAGACTTTCAATATTTTGAGTTTCTAAACCACCGTACCCTAAATGATTAAGTTCTGTTCCATCTTCTTCTTTCCAAAGGTTTTCTGTTCCTTCATTTATGCCTCCACCACCGAATTGGCCACTCCATAGTGCATTAGTTACGTAGGCCGCATTAAGCATACTCAATGGTCTTGCACCTTGCGCATCTAATTGTTCAGGCGTGTACAAATCACTCATCATTCGAGCTTCCCCATTCACTCCAAAACCAACACCGCCTTCTCCAATTCCTTGCACACGACCTGATTTAAAACCAGCCGATGGAATGTGGCAACTTCCACATGAATAAGTTCCTTCTCCAATTTCTTGCATTGGCGCAAGTCCAAGTCCAGTTTCAAAAAAGAGGAATTTACCTAAAGCTACTTTGACGGGAGTGATTGGATTTTCAGGTGAACTAGGAATAGCAGCGTAATCGTTGCTTTCAGGGAGTATAAAGTGTTCGAGCTCTCCATTAGGAGAAAATTTCTTTATTGCATTTTCGAGTTGAATATCATTTTGGGTAGCTAGCTGAACTTTGTCACTACGACAAGCAGAAATAGCTAGTATCAAAAAGATTGTTCCAAGTAAAAGTTTATTCATTGTTCACGGAAATTAAAAAAGTGTCTGTTGTTTCTAGGAAAAAGTATGAGCTTAATTAAAGTATTGTGTATAAAAATGCTCAGTAACGGAGGGATAATAAACAGTATGAAATTCAGATTTTCAAATATATCATTATTCTAGTTGAGTAACAATATACCGAAAACGGTATTTTAAAGATTGGAAAAAACGATTATACGCCCTCGTTTTTGAGTTTGTAAAATATTTAGAGATACAAAAATAAACATATAAAACATTTTAAAGACTATTTTTTGTTAAAAATATTAGAAAATACTTTGATGTAAATTCTGGCATTTTTTGACAAAAAATCAATTTTTTAAAGGGTTGTTACAAAAAAAACCGATTCTCATAGGCATGAAAATCGGCTTCTTTTTATAAAGTATTTAATTATTACAAGTCCATCAAGAGTGTCACAGGATCTTCTAATAAGTTTTTCACTTTTACCAAAAATGTAACTGAAGTACTTCCATCAATCACTCGATGATCGTAAGAAAGTGCCAAATACATCATTGGACGAATTTTTACTTCGCCATTAATTGCCATTGGTCGTTGTTGAATGGTGTGCATTCCAAGGATCGCAGATTGAGGTTCATTCAAAATCGGAGTACTCATCATTGATCCAAAAATTCCACCATTAGTAATGGCAAATGTTCCTCCTTTCATTTCATCCAAAGTCAAACTTCCATTTCTTGCTTTGCCAGCCAAACCTTTAATTGCTGATTCGATTTCATGAAATTTTAAAGATTCTACATTTTTCACAGGAGGTACTACCAAACCTGTAGGCGTAGAAATTGCAATCGAAATATCTGCAAAATCATGATAAATGATCTCATTTGTCTCCGTATCAATTTGTGCATTCACGTCTGGCATTTCCATCAAAACTTTTGCACAAGCTTTTGCAAATAAAGACATGAAACCTAATTTGATTCCATATTTTTCAACAAATCTCTCTTGGTATTTTTTTCTCAATGCCATCACCTCTGTCAAATCCACTTCATTAAAAGTGGTCAACATTGCGGTATTATTTTTAGCAGAAACCAATCGAGAAGCAATTGTTCTTCGCATTCTGCTCATTTTTTTCGAGAAGTTTCTCGACTAAAATTAGCAGATGGGGCAACAAAAGCTGGAACTGGAGTTGCTGTTGTTGTAGC
>CAJQQY010000179.1 GCA_905480595.1 uncultured Saprospiraceae bacterium
TTTTCTGACTGACCGTAAATATGAAAACTCATTTTTTATAGTTTAATGGTTGAACAGTTGATTTGATCAACTATTTCATTTATTAATTATTTTAAAAACTAACTCTTGCAAAACTTCAATGGTGGACATATCTATCAATTCTTTTTGCTCGTACATATTTTGTTTGTCAGAATCTAAACCTGCCACAACACTATTAACTAGGTCTGTAACTTTATCTGGATTTTCCTCACCCAATTCACTAAACCATAATTTGACATCGTCAATATTCACAGGGTTAAGCTGCTTAAACATAGTGCTGTTAGAATTTTTTGATGAAACTTCCTCCAAGTCCACAATGATCTTTTTATCTTTCTCTGAGAGTGTATTTGGTAAGTGAGCATTTTCTACTGACACGACAAAAAAGAACAGAAAGGTAGGAAGCTCCTCATGTTCATCATGGAAGGTTTCCACAATCCATTCAAAAAATTCTCCTAAGAAATCTTTCCATTTCAAGGAGGATATTTTAAAAACACTTGCTACATATTGATAATTTAAACGAGGTATCCCTTCTTTGACGAATTTTTGAAAATCAAATTCTGTATCTTGAAAATCAAATCTTTGACAGAAATATTTTTTAAACTCTTCTTTTGTTTTTTCCAAATTACGCTTCATTGGTAATTCCCGAATTGCCACTCTCCCACTTGATTGAATAGTTTCAAAATGAATCGCCTCGGGAGAGTCCTCTAACTCTTCATTAATCAATTCATAAATCATTCGTTCCGCAAAACTTGGAGGCATTTGAGTTGGACAAGCAGTCATAAAATAAAATTGGAAAAAATCTTTATGACTAACTTTTTCATCATAAGCGTCCCACCAAGAATCTTTTGGTTTTTCTCGATTAATATTAACCAGCTGATAATTCCCCATAGGCCCTTGGAGACGAAGGTTTTCAATTTTTTTCCCAATTTCAACTTGCCCTTGCGGAGTTTGCAAATTGTAAATATCCATCACCTCTTTTGCATCTTGTCTAGCATCTAAATTATATTTTGCAACAAAATTGGTAGCATCCTTTCCTTCAAAATCTGCAATAGTATTTAAAACACCATGAATAACATCTAACCAAGCTTCATCTGGGTTTTTCCAAGCTTGAATTGGTTTCTCACCTTTTGGGAAAATTGGAAATTGAGCAATTGGGCTTCCTTCAAAAAAACAATAATTAATTAAAATTGGAACTATTCGAACTTGTCCCTTTGCATGACGAGCAATAGCATTATTAATTTCCACATCATTAATATGATCTGATGCAATGAAATTCTTGCTAACTAAAAACAGGATGATATTGGCTTGATTCAGCTTAGATTTAATCGCATGATCCCATTCGTCACCAGCTTGTATTTTCCGATCGTTCCACTCCTCTAATACACCTTGTCTCACCAAAGCACTCATGTGTTTGGCGAGTTCGTCTTTATACTTTTCATCTTCTGGCGCGTAGCTGATAAAAACCTTAATCATAAGTTGTATTCTAAAAAAGTTTGTTCATAAACAGATGGAAAAATTCAGGTAGGTGTTTATGATTCATTTGGATTAATATATTTTAAAACTTATATAGTAAAGCAAAGAAAAATCAAGGAGAAATCAAATAAAATACTAATATATTTTTTTAGTAATAGATTCACTTAATCGTTTGACAACCAATAGTTTAACCATTTATTTTTTTGCAAAACTCAACCAAGTTATTTTCTAACTGTTTAGGAATTTTATCTTCTTCAATCCATGTGTGAATTTCTCCGCCATAATGCATATCAAGATAACCTGCTGTTTTTTCAAAAGGCATAAAAAATCCTTCATGTTCCTCGCCATCTGAGCTACAACAAAGTGCATACAATTTTTTTCCAGCCATGCCTCTACCTTTCTCTTTTCGGATAGTCACCAAATCAGACCATCGATCCAAAAACCTTTTGAAAATAGAACTCATAGAATACCAATAAACAGGTGTACAAAAAACGATTTTATCAAAAGTTAACATTTGTTCTGCCATCTGAAAAAAGTCATCATCAGAATTATTATGTTCATAGTCGTATCCTGAAAAATCATACTCTTGCAAATTCATCAAATCTGCATTGGGCATTTTTTCCAAAATAAAATTTACTATCATTCGAGTATTTCCATCACCACGAGCACTTCCTAAAATTAAAAGTGTATCCTTTTCCATTTTAGCTAATTTGTTAATAAATAATTAAGAGTAAATTTAATAACAACTAATCAATTGAAAGAAATTATCTTTCAATGAAAAAATAAGTCATTCCTTCAAACTAATTTCTTGCTCTTGTCGTTTTTCCTAAAATAAGATCATCTAATTTAATTGTATAAAATTCCCTTCCTATGCTTCAAAAAATAGTTTTATCAATTTTAATACTCAGTTTGAATTTAGTTTTGTTGGCACAAAATGAAATTCCTTCAGATGATTATTTACAATGGGGGAAAATTAAAATTCCAATAAACGAACTTGTTAATGGTACGAATGGGAGTGTAAAAATGAGTTTAAAAGAAGTATTAGAATCTGCCAATGAACCTATAGTCATGATGAAAAACGGAGAAGATGTTAAGGTGAAAAGTTTTTATTTAATCATCACTAAAGATAAACTTTCTGGCTCTCCTACATTTTTAACAATAGAAGATTATGATAAAAAAAATGCACTCAATATTCATGGAAAGCCATTCCTGGAAAAGAATTTAAAGGAAGGGGAAAGGATATATTTTAATAATTTGAAAGGAAAAAATACGGAGGAACATTTTCTTATTATTGAAATAACCTACTCAAAAACTCCCTTAAAATTAAACTTCTCACTTCCCGATATTCCGAGAGGTGAAGTATTTGGTTTTCAAATTCTAGAACTCTCAAATGAACCATTAAGGATAAAATTAGATACGGCTGATGTAGCGATGGAAAAGATTTTTAATACCTACAAAAAGCTAGACAAATATCAGATAATTCATATACCCAAATATAAAACAACGAGGAGATATTTGACCAAAAAAAACGTTTTAGACATTCAAAGTGAAAGTAATTTTGACCTAGTGAAAAACAAAGAGATTAAAAAAGTCAATCTAGCTTTATTACCTGAGTTTACTGATTATAATGAGTTTAACATTGAATTAAAATGGGGAGAAATGTTGACAACGGATTTGAGAAGATCTTTTAGCGCTGGAGGAAATGATGGAGTCTTTATGGAAAATAGTGCAGGACAAATCATAAAATTTCAGGACTATGACAAATATGATTTACAAGATGCTTTAGGTCAAAGGTTTACACTTTCTCAAGGTTATAAAACTTACAAAATTAAGCGAATGAAAATATATATCATTCCTAAAAACGAAACTCCTATTGCTTACGAAACTGATGATATCAATCACCCTGATTTGGAAAAAGTGTTTTTAGCAATTGATAAAAATACTATGATTTTATTTTCAGATATCATTATTGAGGGCGACGTAAATGAATTGTTATATTTTCCGACATCGTTACTTTTTGGGATTAGGTAATAGGAAAGTGAGATATGCCAGATTTTTAAAACCTGGCATATCTCGTAACAATTAAATGTAAAAGTATTGTTATGTTGCGCTTATCTTACTTGCAATTTTATAAAAAAGGGGTGGAATAAACTTCTTGAAAAACACCATCAACTTTCCTTCCATACCAATTACTGTCACTCTTTTATTTCGCTTCATTGCTTTGACAATAATTTGAGCACATTTTTCTGCTGAAATTCCTTTAGCTTGACCTTGATCCATTTTGCCATGCTGAGTACCATCTTTGGTTAAGGAATTAATGGAAATATCCGTTTTTATTCTTCCTGGACAAATGATATTGATTTTTAAATTATCATTATAATGTTCGACCATCAAGGTTTCATAAAAGCCATGCAATGCATGTTTCGAAGCAGAATAAGATGATCGTTGAGGGAAGCCAAATATTCCAACTAAACTGCTCATTGTAACTATTTGTCCATTTTTCTGAGCTAGCATCTTTGGTAAAACAGCTTTAGTTAAAGCAATATTTCCAAAATAATTGATTTCCATTATTCGGCGATCTACTTCAAAGGCTGTTTCAGCAGTTAATCCTCTTTGACTAATTCCTGCATTATTGATGAGTACATCTATTTTGGAAAATTTTTGTAACACTTTATTTACATTTTCTTCCAATGCATCATAATTGGTAACGTCCATAGGCAAGACTAAACATTCTGCGCCCAACTTTTCACATTTTTCAGCTACAGTTTTGAGAACTTCGGCTCGTCGAGCAGAGAGTACTATTTTAGCTTTTTCCTTCGAAAATTCTATAGCAAGAGCTTCTCCAATTCCTGATGAAGCTCCAGTTATCCAAACTACTTGATTTGTATATTTCATTTATTTTGATTTGAAATGCTAAGTAATTTAAAATAGCTCAGGAATCAAAATTTCCATCAATGTCTTGTCCTGAAATAACGATACAAGATTAAAGAATAAAATTTTCAAATTAACTGAGTACTAAATCATATTGGTACTCAGTTTTTTGTTTTCTATAGGTTCTCATTTTAATTTTTGCTTGTTTATGCATTTGCTGCGG
>CAJQQY010000180.1 GCA_905480595.1 uncultured Saprospiraceae bacterium
CACCGTATTTTGCATCAAAAATTACTTTTACAAAACCTTCTTTAGCACCTGCGGCACTTGCTTTTCCTGAAGCTGAAAATGGGAATTTCCCAACTTTAATTTCATAACCTGCTTCTTTTGCAGCTGCCTCCGTATAACCAACTGAAGCTACTTCAGGAATACAATATGTACATGAAGGAATATTATTGTAATCGATTGGTTCTGGGTGATGACCTGCTATTTTTTCAACACAAGTGATTGCTTCAGCAGTTGCTACGTGAGCCAATGCTGCACCTGGAACGATATCGCCAATGGCATAAATTCCTGCAACATTTGTTTTGTAATATTCATCCACTAAAACTAATCCTCGGTCAGTTTGAATACCCAATGCTTCCAATCCGATATTTTCAGTATTTGGAGCCACTCCAACTGCTGATAAAACGATATCGCATTCGATAGTTTCTTCTTTTTCTGTTTTGTTATTTTTTACTACAACTTTACAACCTTGACCTTTGGTGTCAACAGATTGAACTGCTGTATTCGCCAAAACCTTAATTCCTTTCTTCTTGAAAACTTTTCCTAATTCTTTAGAAATATCAGCGTCTTCACGAGGAACTAAACCTTGAGTCATATATTCAACAATTGTTACTTCAGTTCCAATTGCATTATAGAAATAAGCGAATTCAGCTCCGATTGCACCTGCTCCAATCACCACCATTCGTTTTGGCTGTTTATCCATGGTCATTGCTTTTCGGTAACCAATGATTTTTTTATTGTCGATTGGCACATTTGGAAGAGCTCTTGCCCGGCCACCAGTTGCTAAAATAATGTGGTCAGCAGTATAAGTTTCCATTTTTCCATTGGAATCAGTTACTTCTACTTTTTTACCACGAGCTAATTTCCCAAAACCTTCAATAACGGTTATTTTATTTTTTTTCATTAAAAATTTAATCCCATTACTCATGCCATTGGCAACGCCTCTACTCCTTTCTACCATTCCGCCGAAGTCAGCTTTTGGACTTGCAACCTTAATTCCATAATCTTGCGCATGAGAAATATATTCGAAAACTTGAGCACTTTTTAATAATGCTTTGGTTGGAATACAACCCCAGTTAAGGCAAATTCCACCTAATTCATCACGTTCTACGATAGCTACTTTTTTCCCTAATTGAGCCGCTCTAATTGCAGCAGGATATCCACCAGGGCCAGAACCAATTACGATAATATCGAAATTCATATTTTTTTTGATTTGAAGGTTATTGAAAACGGGTGCAAAGATAAGAATTTAGAACAAATAAGGAACTGTAAAGTTTGAAAGATTACTGTTTTGATTTCGATGATTTTTGATTTAAATATGATTCTAAGATAACTGTCGATATAATTAGAAATCCACCGATCCAATTTCTCCATTCTGGAATTTCTGAAAGAAAAATCATAGCGATTATTATCCCGTAAATCGGTTGCATTCCACTCAATATACTGGCACCACTTACAGAAAAATGTCGAAAACTATTTAGAAATAAAGTATGCCCTATAGCTGTAGTCACCAATCCTAAAAACAAAATAAATGGTAATTGGTCAGTTGATATTTTTTCTTCATAAAAAAATAAGACAGGGAAAAGTAATACCAACATCACCACCATTTGATAAAACATCAAAACGGAACCGTTGAAATTTTGAACTTGAGTTTTTAAAATGATATTACGAAGAGAGTAGGCGAGTGCTGAAATCAAACCCATGATTAACCCTTGTGTCATTTTATTTTCGAATGCTAAATCTGGAGCTAAAAATGATACTCCAATTAAAACAATGATTCCAAGAAGAAGATGATGTTTCTGAAATTTAGTTTTTAAGATGAGAGGTTCAAGCAAAGCAGTCATCACAGGATAAGTAAATAATGAAAGCATTCCAATCGCGACATTTGACCATTGTAATGCATAAAAATAGGTCACCCAATGTGCGGTCATTAAAAACCCTGAAATGAAAAAAGGGACTCCATATTTTTTGATGTCAAATCGGAAAGGTAATTTTTTCCAACCACAAAATAAACCTAAAAAAATAAGTGCAAATAAGGCCCTCCACCAAATCGTCAAAGGAGGAGGCAAATTGATATATCTTCCTAAAGCCCCAGATGTACTAATACAAAGCATCGCTACATTGAGTAATAAAATATTTTGAAAGTGATTTGGTTTTTGCAAAATTCGATTTTAGTTTTTTCTCAAAAAATTATTCAGCCTTTGAATTCGATCAGTACTAATTAAGTCTAATCCATTATTTAGTAACAATGCCCACACGTGTTCGTTTTCTGGGATTTTCCAAAGCCTAAAAAGTTTGTTTTGGTTGTGAATCTTATCTGCAAGTTGTCGGAATTCTTCCATTTTTTTCTCGGAAGGCATTTTAAAAAAAAGGGAATACCCGAATATTTTTGAATACTTTTCACTTATCATTGGTATCAATTCTGAAGAATAATTTTTATCTAAGTTTTCAGTTCTTCCATCCAAAAGTACATATCTTTTTTTTTCTGAAACTACCGAATTTATTGGCCTATTTCCACTTAAATGAATATTGATGGGTTTCTTTTCTACGTTTAAATTTTCCCAACTTGAAAGCATGGAATGAAATGGCTTTAAGTGTTTTTTCAAAACTTCATAAGTTGTATTTGCTTCAGTTTTGATATCTAGAATTAGATTGAAAGTTTCATTTTTATTTTGGAAAATTGAAGAGTTATTTTTTTGAAAAAAATAGAAAAGAGGTTCTAGATATAATTTTGTAAGTGTATTGTTATAATTTGGAAAAAAAGGTTTTCGATGGCTGACATAAATTTCATTCTTGATTAAATGTATATCTACTTCTGCGTAAGTGAAACCTAATTTAAGTGCACCTAATAATGGATAATTGTATTGTTCATCATTGTGGGCAAAAGCATTTTCCAGAGGTTGAATTTTTGAGAAATCGAAAGAGGAGAGAAGTAGTTTTTCTTTTTTTTGGAACATGGGAAATTAGATTTTTTTGAATATCCAATATCGAACGCTTTGCTAAGTAATATCCAATGTCCAACAGGACGAAGATTGAATAATTTCAAAAAGATCAAAAAAAGAAACCCCACAAGATCAATGACTTAGCGGGGTCCCAGAATTACTGATACTACTTCTACTTTGAATTTTTTAGTTCTTTGTGTTTCTTTTAGCGTTTAATTCAACAGCAAGATCTTCTTTCTCTTTTAAGATTTCAGAATATAGAACTTGCCATTCGAGACTTTCTCTTTTTACGATATCAATCTCCGAATTGAGTTTATCAATTTGAGCATTTAGATCATTTATTTTATGATCTAAATTAGAAGTATCTATAAATCCATCATTTTGTAAAAATGATTTTTCACCTTCAAGTGATTTTGATTTTCCTAAAAGCATACTTAATTTCAAAGACAGTCGCTCATTCTCATAAACCAATTTTTGCTTTTCTTTTTCTAATTGGTTCGAATGAGCTTGAAGGCTACCATATTGAATTTGCATTTGTTGTAAATCTTTTTGAGAAGCCTCAAGGTTAGAATTAAGTTCGCTTACTTTTGGTTGTTTCCATGCCCAAGCTGAAAGAAATCCAAGGATACTTGAAACTAGCATAAAACATAAAACATAAATTGCAATTGTACTCATAATAATTAATTTGAGTTCATAATAACTTAAAATACGAAATTATCATAACATTCTGAAAATCAATAGATTATCTAACGTTTTATGATTGAAATTTCGACTCTTCTGTTTTGGTTTCGACCCTCCGAAGTAGAATTTGATCCTAGTGGTTTGGAAGACCCTTTTGAATCAGTTTTAATTCTTCTTTTTTCGATTCCATATTCCAAAAGAACATCTCGCAACTTTCTAGCGCGATATTTCCCAAAGTTAAAATGTTTGCTTTTGTCTCCAATGTTGTCGGTGTGACCCATCAACAAGAGACGATTTTTAGGGTGTTCTTTAAGATATTTAGTCAATGATTTGAAATAGCTATCCATTTCTTCATCGACCTCAGGTTTGAAAGTATTTTCTTTGTAAAAGACTTGATAAGTTTTATCCTCTTGAAAAATACTTCCAGTTTTTATATTTGTTGCTACCTCATCAGCAGGTATATTATTTAGATTCGTTTCTTCCTTTTTTTCTTCTTTAACTGGTTCAGCAGAGGCAATGACTTCTTGTTTTTCAAAACTAAAATCAACGCCAGTCATAATTTTTCCACAAGTCAAATTCATTTCAGTCAAGGAATCAGCTTGAATTTCAATTAATTGATTTGGAGCACCATAAGACACCAATTCTTTTTTGATGGCTTCCGCACGAGCAATTCCATTATTTGGAAAATCAGAATCATTCAATTCATTCATTCCAAATCGTCCAGTCAGGATCAATTTTTTTTCAGAATTATTTGCAAGATAAAGCGCAACACTTTTGAGGCTTGATAAAGCTTGCATTGGTATGGTTGGCTCCCAATCTGAAACTTCAAAAATTATAGAGTTGTCAGATTTAGTTTGGAAGTTTCCATCAGAAACAGTAAATGGGATTTCACAATCAGGATTTCCATACGTATCTAATTGGTTATATTTAGAATTAAACCACCATGTAGCAATTACTAGCCAAATGACCAACAAAGATAAAATTAACGGAAAGGTCAACTTACTCATCAGTATGTTTTATAATCTAAATTTTCTTGTTTCTCACATTAGATATGTTAGGTAGGAATGTTAGAAGTAAAGATATATAAATTGCTTTTTCTTTCAAAATTGAATTTTAAAAAATTGTAAATATTTTAAATATGTTTCAAGTGCTTATATAAGTAAAAAAACATAATAAGATTTTTTTTAATTTATTCTTTTCCAGATATCAAGTAGTTACGTCTTTTTATCACCTTTTTTTGGTTTGACTTTTTTAGACGAATTAAATAAATAAAAATTTGTTTTTTTTATTTTTCTAAAGCAGATTTATCCTGCCCCCTGCGAAATAGTGATAATTACCTGAGATTCGTCAATTCCCACTAGTTTATCAATTTTGACAAATATTCCATCTTGAATTCCTACTTTTTCTCCTAATGGGTACATTTTTGGATCATTTTGGAACAAAACTCCATAGGCTGAGACACCTTCTACTTCTTTTGCTGAACCTGCCATATTGAAAAATTGTTGAGCAGCTTGATTGATCCAAAAGTCATCTGGTTGATTTCGAAAATCTCCTTTAATGAAAAAATGATACTCCTGTTGAGAGTCATTACAGATGGTTTGAAATAATTCTAATCGCACTCCATTTGGAAAAGTTGCTTTTTCTGTAGCTTTAGTTCCTTTGTGATCGAAACTGTGATCTTTAATTTTGGAAGTAGGAGATGTAACGGAAGTAAAAATGGGAGAGATTTTATATTTGCACTTTTGTTCTTCTTGGCAAGAAGTAAAAAGTAGAATGACGAAAAGGATTTGAAGTAATTTCATATTGAAAATTTAGTGTTTTATTGTTGTAAATGTATTGTTATGATTTTTAAAGATTTATAATTGCACTCTTGCTAATCCCTCCGAAAAATCCCTTGCATCTTTCCATCTCGGTTCAAGGACTAACTCCCCGTTCTGATTAATAAATCCGATGCCATCTCGATATGCTGCGCGAGCTAATCCTTCCTTAAAATCCCAAACTAAACCAAAATGTGGAGGAGTAACTGCTTTTCCTTTTTCATCCAAAAACCCCCAAAGATAACCTTCATTATAACCTGCACGGTTTTCTGAATAACTGTAAAGCATATCACAATCTTTGGCAATGATGGCAGTTCCATCACTTTTGATATAATTATATTTTTGATTTTTTACAGTTGCCCAAAGATCATTTCCAGCGTACCAAATTTCATCATATTCATTTGGGACAATAAAATCATTTTGTAAGTTGATCAATCCGAATTTTCCATTTTTTTTGACTGGAGCAAGTCCCTTTTCAAAATCTCTTGCATTTTCAAAAATAGGATCGACAATCCATTTCCCCTTTGAATCAATGAAACCATACTTTCCATTTTTTCGAGCTTTGGCAATATTTTTTTTAAAATAACTTAAGTGCTCAAACTGATAAGGAATAGTAATTTTCCCTTTTTGATCAATCATTCCATATTTCCCTAAGTATTTAATTTTGGCCAAGCCATTTTTAAAATTAGAAGCTTGATCATACTTTGGTTTTATAACTTTTATTCCTTTTTTATTGATAAATCCAAAAGCACCTAATTCAAAAAAACGAGCTAATCCTTCATGAAAATCTTCTACTAAATCGAACTCAGGTTGAATACTAAAATTTCCTTGAGGATCAATAAAACCCATTTTATGTTCAAAAGTCAACACCCTAGCCAAACCTTCTGAAAATGACCAAGCAGCTTTAAATTGAGCAGGAATAACTTCTTCTCCTTTTTTATTGATGAAACCCCATTTCCCTTTTTTTCGAATGACTGCTAAACCTTCTTTGAAATTTCGAGCATCATCAAATCGATCTTTAATGACGACTTGGCCATCTTTATTGATAAATCCCCATTTGAATTTTTCTTCCTCAAAATCTTCTTCTTCTGGAGGTAATTCAATATTACTGACTTCAGGAGTTACCTCATGTTCATTTGAAGAATCATTCTCACATCCAAAGAATGCTAAAAGAAAAAATAGGAAGGAAAATCGAATTAAAAATTTCATAGATAGATAAAAGATGCAATGTTTTTAATTGTTATAATGAAACTGATTCTTTGGGGAATGTATTTTATGTGTTATTTATTTTAGGAAAATGAAAATCTAATTTACATGTTTTCATTTCCAATCCCAATTTTACAAAAAAAACAAACGAAAATTTAAAAGTATTCGTTTCAAGAGGTAGATTTACATTTGAGTCAATAAAACAACAGAGAAAGATGTTCAAAAAGTTCTTTTCAAAAAAAGAAAAAGAAATTATTCCAGATGCCCCAAGAGGATTTGGCTATAAAAATAAGTGGCTTGCGATAAAATCAAATAATAAAGAAAAAGTAGCATCATTTCTAAAATTTAAAGAAGTTAAAAAATCTAAATGGGAAGACGGAGTTCAATTTGGATACGGAAAAGGAGTATTTATTACTCCTGAAATAAATGGTTGGGTCTTAGTTCTTGGAATAGATATTTCCGAATTGGAAAAGGAATCAACTAAAGAATTTCTTAGAAGTGTCAGCAAAGAGTTCGGTGAATGTCAGATTTTCCTCACACATAGAATCGTTGAATATCACTTTTGGGGATTAGCCAGAAATGGGAAAATTGAAAGATTATATTCCTACTTTTCAGAGTCAGGGAATTTGATAATTGAGGGGAAACGAACTGAAGTTGAAAATGCTTTTAATTTTGTGGATACATTCTCTGAAGAATCTAAAGAAGATGGTTATTGGACACGAAAAGATATTGATATTCCCAATGAAGAAAATGTGATGAAAATTGCTGAAGCTTGGAGTATTAATCCAACAAAAATTGAAGAAATTCCAACAGTCCAAGGAATTGGACTAATTGGGAAATAAAAAAATACAAACTTAAAAACCCCAAATTACAAATACTCTTAATCGAATTATTCTATGAGAAAAATTATCTCGTTTTTACTTTTCTTTTCTTTTATGAACATAACAATTGCTCAAGAAAGTTGGGATGTCTTCCAGTCCTTTGATGGAAAATTTAAAGTACTCACCCCTGGTGAAATGGTCACAAAAGAAAACCCAATTAAAACTGAAATTGGGGAATTAAATTATATCACTTTCCTCCATCAGCCAGCAGAAAAAAATCCTGATAATTTAGTTTATATGGTGAGTTATTGTGATTATCCAAAATACTCGATTCACTCTGATAGTACCGAGTTGGTCGAGGAATTTTTTAAAACAACGGTGGAAACTGCAGTCGAAAGTGTAAAAGGTGAATTGAGTTATTCTTCTGAAATTACAATGAATGAATTTCCGGGAAGACTTTGGCGAGTAGATTATAATGATGGGAAAGCCTTGATAAAAACGAAATCATTTTTAGTGAAAAATAGATACTATTCTATTCAAGTTATTTCTCTAAAAGAAAAAGGAATGAATCTTCAAGTTGATAAATTTTTGGACTCATTTAGTTTGCTTTCAGGTGATAATAATATTAATTAGATAGAAAAAAACAAAACGAATATGAAAATTGCTGTTTTCCCTGGTTCTTTCGATCCAATCACAACTGGTCATGTTGATTTGGTAAAAAGAGCCTTACCTCTTTTTGATAAAATTGTAGTTGCAGTTGGTGTGAATACTCAAAAGAAATATTTATTTTCTTTAGAAACTAGATTGGGTTGGTTGGAAAAAGTTTTTGAAGATATGCCAAAAGTTGAAGTAGCGTCTTTTGAAAATTTGACTGCTCATTATTGTCAAAAAATTGGAGCTAGATATTTACTTCGTGGACTTCGAAATGCTTCTGATTTTGATTATGAAAAAACCATTTCCCAATTGAATGATATTGTTGGTGATGGTTTGGAAACTATCTTTTTAATTTCACGACCAGAGTATTCACACATAAGTAGTACAATTGTTCGAGAAATAATTAAAGGAGGTGGAGATGCTTCTCCATTTATTCCAAAAGTGATTGAACCGAAGATTTGATTAGTTTTTAAAATACCATTTAGTAAAAATCATAAAAGTAAAGGGATGTTGATTATTCAACATCCCTTTTACTTATTTAAGTTCTGCTTCTTCTTGTTTCTCATCAACTTGTTCATCTGTAACTTCTGCAGGATCTTTCTTTTTATTGATTGGAGGAATCGGAACTCCACCACTTAATCCTATGCCAAAACTGGCTAAAACTAACAAGCAAATAAATGCAAATAGCTTTAACATTCTTTTTAATTTTTTCATATCTATAATAATGGGTAGCAGATAGATACGTGGTGGTCTGCTTTAGCTGACCTAAAAAAGAGCAAAGCGAATTTTTTATAAATAAATTTTACAAATTCTTATAAGATTATAATTCTGTCGCTGTTTTTTTAGGTCAGTTCAAGCAGACCACCACGTAGTATGAACCACGGCTCGTTGAAAATAATTTTAAATAAAATATTTGTGTTCGAAAATTTATAGAAAAGAAAAAATAGGAAAGTCTAAATCTGAAGTAGTGGAAAAGATTCTTTTTTGGAGAAAGAAAGTAGGCTTTTGATAACCAATGAATTTTAGAAAACTAGCCTGAATCTTCACCATTAAAAATTGCTGGTAAAGTTTTAAATCAACTTTTTGAAATTTAAGTTGTTTCGGAAAGGTGTAGTAAACAGATAAAGTTGAATTCGCTTTTTTTAAAGAAATTACTTTTTTAGAAGTTTTCTTTTTTGAAAGAATTAATTCTGTTTGAGAAGATTCTGAAATAGGAAGTTCAGCTTTTGCATTATAACCAGTAAATACAAAAACACTCAAAAGAAGGGTAGTTTGAAGTACCCAAAATCGAAAGTTATTTTTTATATAATTGAGGTTTGTCAATTTTTTTTCTAGTTAAGATTAAAATTTCAATCCCTAAATATAATCCTTTTTAAAATAAGAAACATCTTCAAATGAATTTTGAAAAGTTATAATTCTTATTTTAAAATACATTCGAATCCTTCCTTGAGCAAGGCAACTTATTTCCAATAAAATTAATACATTTGCACCGAATTTTTGACCACCAAATAAAAGTATACAATTATGTCAAATGCAATTTATGAATTACCGATAGCGGTAAATGAACAAGTTTTAAATTACGCTCCAGGTTCTCCAGAAAGAGAAGAATTAAAACGGATGCTTAAAACTTTAAAATCAAAAAAGATAAACGTTCCGATGTACATCGGAGGGAAAAAAATAAATACTAAAAATAAAGTGGAGATGCGTCCACCTCATGAGATTAACCATGTATTGGGGACATTCTCAAAAGGAGATGGAACGCATGTTACCAAAGCCATAAATGCTGCATTAGCTGCTAAAAAGGATTGGGAAAATATGCCTTGGCAAGATAGAGCTTCGATCTTTTTGAAAGCAGCTGATTTATTGGCTGGGCCATATCGAGCAAGAATGAATGCTGCGACAATGTTGGCTCAATCAAAGAATGCCTACCAAGCAGAGATTGATGCTGTGGCAGAATTTGTTGATTTTTTGAGATACAATGTTCAGTTTATGACTGACATCTATATGCAGCAGCCGGAAAGTGTTCCTGGGATTTGGAACAGAATGGAATACCGTCCTTTGGAAGGATTTGTATTTGCGATTTCTCCATTTAATTTTACTTCTATTGCAGGTAATTTATGTGCTGCCCCAGCTATGCTAGGAAATACGATTGTATGGAAAGCTGCAGAGACTCAAATTTATTCTGCACAAGTAATTATGGAAATCTTTGAAGCAGCAGGTTTACCTCCTGGGGTAATTAATTTAGTTCATGTGGATGGACCAGTTGCTGGTGATATTATTTTTAATCATCCTGATTTTGCAGGATTGCACTTCACAGGTTCAACAGGTGTTTTCAAACACCTTTGGAAAACGATCGGAAATAATATTGGGAAATACAAAACTTACCCAAGAATAGTAGGAGAGACTGGTGGTAAAGATTTTATCGTTGCTCATCCATCAGCTGATGCTAAAGAAGTAGCAACTGCAATGGTTCGAGGTTCTTTCGAATTTCAAGGTCAAAAATGTTCTGCTTCCTCTAGAGCGTATGTTCCAAAAAGCCTTTGGAATAATATTGAAAAATATATGAAGGCTGACTTGGACAGTATGACGGTAGGATCTCCTGAGGATTTTTCCAACTATATTAATGCAGTAATTGACGAGCGTGCTTTTGATAAAATCACGAACTACATTGCTCAAGCTAAGAAAGATAAAAAAGCAAAAGTTATCATGGGTGGCGACTACAGTAAAAAAGAAGGTTACTTCATCGATCCTACTGTAATCTTGACAACTGACCCAAGATACACGACGATGGAAGAAGAGCTTTTTGGCCCAGTATTGACGGTTTTTGTTTATAATGACAAAGACTTTGAAAAGACGTTGAAGTTGGTAGACACTACTTCTCCATACGCGTTGACTGGTTCTATTTTCGCGAAAGAAAGATCTGTTATAAATTTTGCTTCTGAAGCATTGAAAAATGCAGCGGGTAATTTTTATATTAATGATAAACCTACGGGTGCAGTTGTTGGTCAGCAGCCTTTCGGTGGGGCAAGAGCTTCAGGAACGAATGATAAAGCAGGATCAATTTTAAATATGTACCGATGGTTGTCACCACGAACGATTAAGGAAACTTTGGTTCCGGCTACGAATTATCGATATCCGTTTTTGGGAGATGATTAGAACCCCTGTCCCCTAAAGGGGGACGTAGAATTTAAGTTTTACAAATATTTAAAAACCTATTCTTCTAATTGAAGGATAGGTTTTTTTAGTTTTATCAAATGTCGATAATTTCGTTCCCCTTTAGGGGACAGGGGTTGTATAGTGGATTAAAATATCATCGTCTTCAACTTCTTATCCTTGCTCAAAAACGAATGTATAATCTTCACAATTTCAGGATGGTGTTTAAGCGGTTTAATCGCATCCTTTAATTCATCAGGATGTCCATTCAATTCTTCTAAACTCACATATCCAAATCCTCGATAAATCCCATCTTCCACCAAAACAATTGAGCGTTCATCATTTTCTCTTCCTCTGTCTATGATGAAAAAATTATTTTCGAAATCTATTTTTATAGCATCCATCACCATCTCAACTCGCTCGTTATAATCTTCAGGAGATTCTTCTCCAATGCAGGCACCTTTGCATTTATGCAGGTGATAATAGAAACATGGACCTCCAGTTTTATCGATGCTGCAAAGATTTTGGCACAACTCAAATTGGTTAATCAAACGAGTCATCATACCTTTTGCAGAATTCAAATTTGGAAATTCACGCAGCACATTTAATTTCTTCCTGTCCTTCGCTTTCACCTTTCCAAAACTCAAACAACGATACCCATTTTGATTTTCATACTCAAATAAAACGTAAGGGAAAAAACGACTTCGTTGTGCTTTGTTAATAGGAGGTAGTAGCCTTTTTATTTCATGGGATTCAAAAAGTAGTGCGACCAATTCACTTCCCGTAATTTCATAAGTAATATCATGAACATACTTTTGAAGTTTGTAAGCCTTGTCAGTTTTAGAAGTAAAATGTTCGACAATACGTTTTTTGATATTGATGCTTTTTCCAACATACATGACATTTCGATCTTTGTCTAGGAAATAATAAACACCAGTTTCTTCAGGTAATTCATGCAACTTTTCCATCGTAATATTGACAGGTAACTTAGATTCTTTGACGCCCAAATTGATCATGTCGATCACATCTTCTTCGCTTTT
>CAJQQY010000181.1 GCA_905480595.1 uncultured Saprospiraceae bacterium
GAAACTGGCGACATCACTTTTGTCGATGTAGAAAAATATTTTCAGAAGTCGCTCAACTCTGCAGCTTCAATAATTATTTTAAATAAAAAAGTAGATTGCCCTTCCGGGAAAGCATTGTTATTTTGTAAACAACCTTTTGAAGTTTATAATAAAATCATCAAAAGTTTTCGCCCATTCGAACCTTTGAATCAAGAAGTTAGTGATCGAGCTATTATTCATCCCTCCGCCATCATAGAACCCAATGTCACTATTGCTCCGAATGTAAAAATTGGAAAATACACTTACATTCAATCCAATGTCGTCATTCACGAACACACTATCATTGGCGATCATGTCGTCATCAATTCTGGAAGTGTGATCGGAACAGATGCATTTTATTTTAAAAAAAATGCAGATGGTTTTAAAAAATGGCGCTCTGGTGGTCGAGTAATTATTGAAGACAAAGTTGATATCGGAGCTAACTGTACAATTAGTAAAGGCGTTTCTGGAGATACAATTATTGGGGAAGGATCGAAATTAGATTGTTTAGTTCATATTGGCCATGGAGTAGTAGTTGGAAAAGACTGTCTCTTCGCTGCTCAAGTTGGAATTGGTGGAAAAACAATTATTGAAGATAGGGTAACGCTTTATGGACAAGTCGGAGTGGCGCAAAGTATTCGTATTGGAGCTAACACAGTTGTCCTTGCGAAGTCAGGTGTCTCAAAAACTTTAGAAGGAGGGAAAACCTATTTTGGAGCCCCCGCAATGGAAGCTCGACAATATTATCGGCAAATGGCAGCCATAAGAATGCTCTCTAAAAAACGATGAATGATTAACGATTAATCATTCATCGTTTTTTATATCCATTAATTCAACGTCATTAATTTTATCTAATTCTAAAACTGTTCCTTTATCTTCGTCAGAATGGAACATCATTTTAAACTTTGCATTCCAAATTATTTCTTCACAAGTATAAGAAGTATTCGAGTAAATCATTTGATTATACGATTCATCATAACCTTCCAACATCACTAAAAACTCTACATTCATTTTCCTCAAGTTCTCTTCTCCACTAGAGTAGAAAGGGCTCTCTTCATTCAAAGGATGGACAATCGTCCAACTCAATGGAAAAAGAAAAACTCGGTCACGCTCTAATTTCAATGAAGCATATTTTCTAATCATACTCCCATCAACTTCCTCATACCACGTTGCACTAATTTTTGCTTCCAAATTCATAATTTTATTATCTCTGGTGTTTGCAATTCTAATCATAAAAGCGTTGCCATTTTCAAAAGGAGCAATGATGGCATGTTTACTATAAAGGATCTGAGCCTTTGGCCTAGTAAATCTTGAAAACAACAAACCTGTCGCAACAGCCGCTGAAAGTAATCCAACTAAAGCTTCCAATGAAGCTACCCAATTAGCAGTCATCCCCACGGGACTCATCGCACCATATCCAACCGTTGTAAAAGTTTGGACACTAAAAAAAAACATTTGACTAAAGTTTTCCCAAAGACTTCCTGATTTTATTCCTCCGAAAGATTCCACTCCGATTAGTAAATAAACCATTGCAAAAATGCTATTTACCAAAACATAATAAAATACTACATGCATGAAAAAACCTATCCATGAAGATTCTGTTAACTGATGATAAAGCGTCCAATTTGAATAACCTGTTCGCTCAACATTCAGACTTCCATCTTTATTAATAAATCTTCTTTTAGAGTGCATTCTTGAGCCAAACCCTAAATCTTCTAGCGCGGTATCCTTCATCTTTTCATTTGTCATTTTTTCTAAAATTTTATTTCATCAAATAAACAATCATCTTAAAAAAAAGATTAAAGCACCTAATTTAATAAAAGGTGTCAGTACAAAAAAAAGAGAAGATGAAAACTTAATCTCATCCTCTCTTTTTTTTCATTTATTTCAACCCGTTAGATACTTCCTTTGACTTGTTTTTTGCTTCGTCCTCGGAAACTTAAAACAATAAAACAACTCAACAAAACTCCAACTGCTACTCCAATTCGCAAATATAAATCTTGCTGTGCCTTAATAATACTTTGTAAATAAAATGGATTCTCAGAGTTAGGTGTTCCATATCCTCGAACGATTTCCCAATTTTCCATATCTGAATTATCTAAATGCGGTAATAAAAGACTCATCGTAAATACCGAATCCAAAGGAACAATGTGATACCCCGTACTATCTACTGAAGCTCCTTCATCTGTATACAATCCTAATCGTTCTTTTTTCTTTTTGATTCCAAAACCTAAATTTCCAACAATTGGCATATTATAGTCAGGGAATTTTTTACGAAAAGCTAATGAATCTTCACAAAGAATCAAATATGATTTAGGATTCAAATTTACATTTGGAAGTTTAAATCCATTTTTAGAATCAGCAAAAACCCAATCATTTACATTAATAATTTCTTCACTAGCATTATAAATCTCTACCCAATCACCTGTCTTTTTATTATTCGCGCTGATCTCATTAATCATAATTTGGCTAGCCAATGGATGCTCAAATTTTTCAAAAACAGCTTTCAGATTTGTACTTCTTCCTTTTTTCAAACTAACAATTAATTCAGAATCATCATTGTCGGAACTCATGCCTTCCCAATGCGAAAAACGATATCCAAAGTTAGGAACTGCTCGTAGAGAAATTGGAATACGTTCGAAATATTTCCCTTCAAAAATACCATTATCAATTTTTACATTCTCATTTAAAACAACATAACCACCTCTTGGAGATTCTACTTCTATATTTGCAATGGCACCTGTATTGAATTTCCCCATCAAATGCATTCGAGTATAATTTGGCCGTTCGTTTCCGAATTTTTTCATCACCTTCAATTCATACTCCCATTTTTTTCTACTCAACTTCCATCGTTTCAAATGCTTATCAATCTCAGGAAGAAGCATACTGATGTGTTCATCCAATTTTGCTTCAACATTATTTTTTTCAAAAGAGGTATTTAATGCATCACAAAATCGATTGATAAATTTTTTCTCAAACTCTTCGTTTTCAAATAATTTCCTCAAAATAAAAGTACTCCATTCAGGATTTGGCCATGCTGGGCCATCTTCTTTGGTATGAAAAGCAAGACTATTATTTTTGTACGCTTCCTCATCATGCAATCCAAATCCCCAATCCGTATCATATAAAATCCAACGCCATTTTCCATTAGCCGTTTGTGGCCGCCAAAATTTAATATTCCCACCTGCATCCTGATTATCAAAAAAGATTTGAGCAACCTGATAGTCAATAAAATTCTCAACTTCCATCAATGAGTTCACATAAGCATAATTTGCAGGAATACTCAAATCATTTTCTCTCATGAATTTGAGCATCTTTTGATAATGAATGGCGCTTCCTCTTTTGCGATTCATTCGATGTTCCATCAAGTCAAGACTATCCTTATCAACATCGGTATGCTCTTGTAAAAAGAATCGATTTACTTTTTCTCGAATATTATAAATCCCCCAATATTTTCCATTAATATAAACATGAGAAGGTCGGGAATCTTGAATTTCCAAATCCCAATCTTCCACTAAACTTGTCATAAATTTATCTCTTAAATGAGCCTTGCCCCAATCACTTCCTGAATTCCGAAGAACTAAGTATTTATGTTTTTTAGGTGTTCCTTTTCCAAATATTTTATGCTTGATTCGTTTTTTTCCATATTTATCTCGTGCAACGAGTACAATTGATTTTTGAGGAAACAATCGACTCATCCCTCCAAATAATCGAAATCCTGAATTACTTCGATAAACACAAGTTCCATTTGTTTCGAAAATTTCACAATTGATTTTTACCTCTTTTCTACTCCAAAAGTTTGCTCCTAATTTTGCATAAGATGAATCGGCATCTGGACCATCGATAAATAATCCATTCTCTTCATCAAATAAGATACGTGGTGGAACCAACATCGAAACTACTGGAAAAGTGGATGATTCTTCATCAATAAAAAATGTATGCCCTTTGATATTACTCTTCCGTCTACCTTTCCGAGCAATAGCCCGAATGGCAGTAGTTGATTTAATCACGATCGGTTTATCGTAAACATTTGAACGGCGAGTTGGCTTAGAACCATTTGTCGTATAATAAATACGAGCCCCTGGAGAACGTAATTCCAAGATTACGTAGTCATTGTAAAAACCTCCTTTTGTAGAGAACTCCAGCTCCAAAGTTTTCGCTTTAACTGAAGTTTTTTGGGAAAATCCATTCATTTGGAATAACCCGATAAGAAGTAGTATGAGTAGTTTTTCTCGCAAAAAAAAATATTTAGTTCTGTACTTTGAAATCGTACTTATCTTAATGACAAAATAATTCCTTAATAGTGAATATAAATCCATTAAAAGCAATACAAAATAGGCACTACTTTTAGATTATACAAGGGTTACGAAAAAGTAAGGGAAAAGTTAAAGATTCAAATATATTATTTTTCATTTATATTTTATTTTATTTTAAATGAAATCAAGGATTTTGTCTCATTTTTAGTGAATACCTATCTTATAATGAGCAATAACGATTAATATGACTAAAAGTCTTTTTTTACTAGAGAAAACAACCTTTGCAATTCAAATGACAATAAAATCCCCTCTTAATCAAATGATCATTTTTTTTAAAGTTAATTTCAATGCGCTTATTTTTAATACATCACGCAGCCTTTTTTATTCTTTTGATGTATAAGGTAAAACAACTTAAATATTTAGATGTTCTTCTTAGTATTAATCAATAGCTAACTAATTTTTTCACTTAAAATCATGATCTATGAAATTGAGAATTATTTACACTTTTTTTACTTTAATGGTTGGAGCATTCTTGTTCCTAAGTAATGCTGGTGGACGAGCCTCTTCCCAATCGGAAGGAAACACAGGTGCGCCTAATGACAATGGAGCTAATAATCGAACTTGTCAAACCTGCCATAATAATGGTACTTTTGCTGTAACTCCTGTTTTGGAAATTACAGATGCAGGAGGAACAGTAATAACGGATAACTTTAATCCTGGCGAAACTTATAATGTTAAAATGACTGTCGATGCAACGAATAATCCAGTTGGGTATGGTTTCCAAGTTGTTGCTCTAAATGCAGCTCAAGGTTCTGATGGTGCTGCTGTCAATACTTGGGCGAACGGAAGTAGTAATGTACAATTTGCTACCCTAGGAACAGGTAGACAATATGCAGAACAAAGTGCCTTAAGCTCTAGTAATGAGTTTACGATGGAATGGACCGCTCCTGCAAGTGGAACTGTTACTTTCTATTATGGCGGAAATGCAACGAATGACAATGGCAATACTAATGGAGATAACGCTATCATGGGATCCATGTCGATTGATGCTAATCCTAACTCATTAAATGAATTAGAAAAAACTGTCACTCTAGACATTTTTCCAAATCCAGTAAGTAATGTTTTAAATTTGAGAACAAATGCTCAAACTTCAGATACTTACGATTTACACCTATTTGATCAAAACGGAAAACAAATTTCTAACGAAAGATTAATGATTCCTTCTGGTGAGAATGTTGCTCCAATTGAAGTAGCTAATTTACCAACTGGAATTTATAATTTGATTTTGTCTGATGGAAAAAATCAAATCACTAAGAAAATGGTAAAACTCTAGTTTTGTTTTTTAGTTTATAAAAATCTAAAGCTCTTGCAGATTCATTTTTGCAAGAGCTTTTTTTAATTTTACACTTCCGATCTTTAGCATTTGTAAAACAATAATTAAAAAATATATGTACTCCACTTCCGAACAACGAAGCCTTGTTGATTTATCCAAAAAATATTTAGCAGAAGATGTTTCCGAAAATCAGATTGATGATTTGCGAAAAATTCTAGTGTATCATGAATGGAAATACTCCATCCAAAATGATCCTGTGATTAGTGATTTTGAATATGATTCTTTGTATAAAAAATTAGAAGCGCTCGAAGCAAATAATCCTTCACTTATCACTCCCGATTCTCCGACGCAAAGAGTTTCGAATGAGTTGACCGAAGATTTACCCTCGGTGGAACATTTGGTTCCGATGCTTTCGTTGGGCAATTCTTATAATGCAGATGACTTAAATGATTTTGATACTCAAATTAAAAAATTGGTTAACCTGCCTGAAGATGTTGATATCGAATATGTAGTCGAACCAAAATTTGATGGAGGAAGTATCGCACTTGTTTATGAAAACGATCAATTCATTAGAGGTGCAACTCGAGGTAATGGAGCCATGGGTGAAGAAATGACTGCCAATGCACGAACGATGCCCTCCGTTCCTTTGCGAGCAAATTTTGAAAAATATGATATTCAAAAAGTGGAAGTGCGAGGGGAGGTCGTAATTCGAAAAGATTTATTTGACAAAATGAATAAGGAACGTGCAGCGGAAGGTTTAACACTTTTTGCCAATCCTAGAAATACTGCTTCAGGAGGACTGCGAGTAAAAGATCCAAAAGATGCTGCGAAAAGAAACCTAGTCGCTTTTGTTTATCAAATAGGAGTCGCCCTGGATGAGCATGGAAATAATGTTTTAAAAAATCTGACGACACATGATGAATCAATTGAATTACTCGGTTCTTTAGGTTTTAAAATACCAACAATAGAAAAAAAGGTTTGTAAAAATATTCAAGAAGCAATCGATTTTTGTTTGGGGTGGGAAGCGAAAAGAGAAGGTTATGATTATGAGATTGACGGAATGGTCGTAAAGGTTAATAGTTTAGAATTGCAAGACAAATGTGGTTTTACGAATCATCATCCACGTTGGGCGATTGCTTTCAAATTTAAAGCAAAACAAGCCTCTACAAAACTTATTGATGTCGAATATCAAATTGGAAAAATTGGCTCGGTAACGCCTGTCGCGAAACTAGAACCTGTTGCTTTGGCAGGGGTGACCATATCTTCGGTTTCTTTACACAATGCTGATTTTATTTCGAGTAAAGACCTTCGTCTGGGTGATACTGTTTTGGTGGAAAGAGCGGGTGATGTGATTCCTTACATCGTCAAACCGATGGAAGATTTGCGAGATGGAAGCGAGCAAAAAATTGTTTTCCCAACTCATTGTCCATCTTGTAACACTTTACTTACGCGTGCCGAAAATGAAGCTGCTTGGCGTTGTGATAATGTTACAGGTTGCCAAGCTCAGGTTGTTCAGCGAATGATTTTTCATGTTTCAAAAGATGCAATGGATATTGATGGTTTTGGAAAATCATATGTCGAGCGTTTTTATGATGAAGGTTGGTTGAAGGATTTTGGAGACATTTATAATTTGGATTATGAAAAAATTTCAGAGTTGGAAGGCTTTGGTGAACGTTCTGCTTCAAAGCTAAAAGTAGCAATTGATAAGGCTAAGAAAAATCCAATTCATCGAGTTTTGCATAGTTTATCCATTCATCATTTAGGAAAAAAAGTTTCTAAACTTTTAGCTGCTGAAATAAAAAAAGTACAAGACTTACAAAATTGGACTGAAGAGGATTTCACAGAAATAAAAGATATTGGCCCCAAAGTTGCAGAAAATGTAATTGCGTTTTTTTCCAAAGAAGAAAACATTGCCTTGCTAGATAAGATGGAATCTTTCGGCGTCAATATGTTACAGACAGAAAATGATATTCCAAAAGCAATTGTAGCTGATGCGTTGCTTTCAGGCAAGACTATTTTGTTCACAGGAACGTTAACTCAAATGGGAAGAAAAGAAGCTCAACGTCGAGCAGAAGAGTTGGGTGCTAAAAATATTTCAGGAGTTAGTTCTAAATTAAATATTCTCGTTGCAGGAGAAAAAGCAGGAAGTAAATTAAAAAAAGCAACGGCTCTAGGAACTGTTGAAATCTTAACGGAACAAGATTTTTTAGATTTGCTTTCTTCTTAAAACGATTTTCCAAATCGTTAAATCAACTGTCAAAAATAATTTTCAATATGAAAAATTTTAAAATAAATATTGCTTTCTCTTTTTTAATCATTTTCCTTTTTTCAAGTTGTAAAGGACAGCAGAAAACGGTAGAAAAAGTAATTGAGAAAACTAATGAGCACGTGACGTTTAACTGTGAACTAGATGATTGCAAAAAAGGTGCTCCACTTTATTTATATCGTTTTGATGGATATTCTTTTTCCATTTTCAAAACTGCTATGCCTGATTCTAACAACGTATTTACATTTAAACTACCAACCTCTGAGAATCAATTTTATTTCGTTGGTGCACAACAAGGAAAAACTAAACCAGTCATTTTAGGGAAAGAAAAAAACTTGACGATGCAAGGGCGTTGCAGTAATATTCGTAAATCAGAATTTACCAATTCTCCAATTAATTCAGATTACGAAATAGCGATTAAGCAAATTAGAGGTTACCAAGCAAAAGCGAAAAACTTAAATCGTCAACTTGCGCAAGCTGCTCGAAATCCTTCTACTCAAACAGAAATTATTGCCAACCTAAAAGCAAATGATGATGCTCAAGTAGATCTGTATAATCGCATGAAAGCCAAGCACCCTTATGTTGGAAAAATTGTGGCAACCAAAATGTATTTGAGTTTCCCAAATAATAAAGGTGCCTATCCGAATGAAGTCGAATATTATGTCAATGAATATTTTACTCATTTAGATTTAAAAGATCCGGACATGGATCGAATGCCTGCACTCTTTGAAACCTTTCGAGATTACACCACGACATTAAATGCAATCAAATTTGACCAAGCCCAAATGAAGATTACGTTGGATAATATTTTGAGAAAAATGAATTCTGAAAGTCAAGCCTATCGATTTGCTTTAGGTGCAATTGTCCAAACTTTAAAAAATAAAAATCATCCTTCTTATGTTGATTATGGTAACTTATTTCTTCAAAAATATGGCGATGAGAAACTACCTTACATGGCTGATTTGAAAAATAATATTGACAATGCTAAGAACTTTTTAATCGGTGCAGTTGCTCCTGATTTCGAACAAAATACACCTGATGACAAACCGATGAAATTAAGTGACCTTCGAGGAAAAGTGGTCTTGGTTGATTTTTGGGCAAGTTGGTGTGGCCCTTGTCGGAGAGAAAATCCACATGTGGTTAAGTTATATGATAAATATAAAAGTAAAGGTTTTGAAGTACTCGGAGTAAGTTTAGATCGAAAAAAAGATAGTTGGGAAAAAGCGATTGCTAAAGATAAATTAGCATGGAGTCATGTGAGTGATCTGAAAGGATGGAAAAACAAAGTGGCGAAGCAGTACTCTGTTACTTCAGTTCCGCATACAATTTTGTTGGATAAGGAAGGAAAAATTTTAGCTCGGAATTTACGTGGTTCTGATTTAGATGCAAAGTTGAAAGAGTTGTTTGGGGAGTAATTTTCTTACTAATTAGGTATTGGATATCTTGAAGGTATCCAATACCTGGGCACCTAAAAATAAATATTATGAAACACCTTTTTCCATTTTTAATTCTTTTATTTTTTTCCTCTTGTGAAGATATCGCTTCAACTGAAGAAAAAAATAACACTACTCTTACAAATCCAACCCAAGAGGTTTTACCTAAAAAAGAAACTCCAAAAGAAATCGTTTTTGATTACGACACTACTCAATGGATCGAGCTAATTCAATTAGATTCTACGATCGTTATTGACATGAGATATGCTACGACGAATAATTTTGTCAAAGAAAAAATGTACGATTGTAACCGTTGTTTTCTACGTCCAAAAGTTGCTCAAAAAATAGTTGAGGCACATTTGATGTTACAAGAAGGTGGACTTGGTTTAAAAATGTTAGACTGCTTTCGACCTCGCCCAATTCAGCAAAAATTGTGGGATAAATTTAAAAACCCACTTTATGTTACAGACCCAGCAAAAGGTTCCATGCATAATCGAGGAGCTGCTGTTGATTTGACAATTGTCGATGCTGATGGTAAACAATTGGATATGGGAACTGCTTTTGATTATTTTGGAAAAGAGGCGCAT
>CAJQQY010000182.1 GCA_905480595.1 uncultured Saprospiraceae bacterium
TCCGCAGCAAATGCATAAACAAGCAAAAATTAAAATGAGAACCTATAGAAAACAAAAAACTGAGTACCAATATGATTTAGTACTCAGTTAATTTGAAAATTTTATTCTTTAATCTTGTATCGTTATTTCAGGACAAGACAAACTGTATAATAAAAAAGATCCGTTTCCTTTTTTGGGAAACGGATCTTTTTTATTAGAAATAACTTATTTTAACAGCTTTGTTTTATCAGAAAGTGATGAAGATCAATTCATGAAATGATGAAAATCAATTATATTAATTATTGATTTTCCCAACTTAGAATCATGGTTTTATTATTTCATTTAAATGAAAATAAAGATGATTCAGAAAACAATTACTTTTCTCTTTTTTTTGACATTATTTTTTTCCTTAAAAAGTAATGCTCAAAGTCGAAGTCAGTTTCCAGTCGTAATATCAGTTTTTAATACTGCAAGTGAATTGCCTGGAACTGGATATTTTGGAGTGTTTACGAATCCAATTCATCCTGGCATTTCAATTGGAACAGAATATACTTACAATAAAAATCCTCGCCATCAATGGTTTCAAACAGCTAATTTAGCTTATTTTTTTCATCAATATGCACAACATGGGATTCAGTTATATTCTGAATTTGGATATCGCTATTGGATGAAAAATGGATTACATTTTGGACCAAAGCTGGGGATTGGATATTTACATTCAATTCCTGAAGCACAAGTTTTTAAACTTAAATCCGATGGAGAATATGATCGAAAAACCAATTTTGGGCGGGCTCAATTTATGGGGGATTTTGTCCTTCAGTTTGGTTATGAATTTCGACGAGATAATCCAATTGATGTTTTTTTGAACTACCAATTCTTTATACAGATGCCTTTTGTGAATGAGTATGTACCGATACTTCCCAATTCAGCTTTGCATGTTGGAGTCGCTTTTTATCCTTTTAAAACTCAAAATGGGAAGTGATGTTTAGGAGGTGAAATTTATCCATTACGTTTAAAATTTTAAATCATGAATAATAGATTAATTAATATACTTTTTATCTTTCTAGTTTTTGGATTATTGTGGACAGGGTGTAAAGAAGATCAAATTAAACCTACGACTAATTGCAATATTCCAGCATGGGATAATAGTTCAGAGCATTTGGATGGATCTGATTTTCAAAAAGTAATCGATGAATATACTGCGAAGGGACTACCTGGGATTTCTATTTTAATTAGAAATGAAAATGGAGTATGGGCAGGAAGTTCAGGAATGGCAGATATAGATGAGAAGGTAGAAATGTTACCTTGTCATGTTTCTAAGATCGCTTCAGTTACCAAAAGTTATATCGGTGTTTTGTCAATGATGTTGGTGGAGGAAGAAGTGTTGAATTTGGATGATCCGTTGACGAAGTGGTTAGATGATGAATATACTTCAAAGGTAAAAAATGCAGATCAAGCTACTTTTCGACAATTACTTAATCACTCAACTGGGATTGCCGATGTGATAGATGATAATAATTTTTATCTCGCAGTTTTGAATAATCCTAGCCGATTTTGGGAACCACAAGATTTACTCAAATTTGTTTATGGTGATGCTGCATCTTTTGATGTTGGAACAAGTACAGAATATTCAAATACTAATTTATTGTTAGCAATTATGGTTATCGAATCAGCAACAGGCCGACCACATGAGGAATTGTTGAGAGAGAAAGTTTTGAATCCATTGAACGCTGATAATACTTATTATCATTGGCATGATAAGTTGCCTGATTTTGTTGCACAAGGTTATTTTGACTTGTACAATAACGGGACAATTTTAAATATTTCTAATTACAATACTGGGAGTGGAAATGGATATGGCGGAATTTATGCGACGGTTTATGAGATGCAAAATTTCATTGAAAGTTTGTTGAGAGACAAGACTTTGATTTCTCAAGCAAGCTTAGATGAGATGTTAGATTTTCAACCTTTGGTGGAAGGAAAAGATCGAACTTTAGGATTGGGAATTATGAAGGATTTCTTAAATCGACCAGAAGATGAATTTGGTATTGGGCACAGAGGTAGAGATTTGGGATACACGGCAGATTGTTTTTATTTTCCAAATCAAGATGCTACTTTAGTTTATATGATAAATTATGGAACTGATGCGAAGAGTGAATTACGAGAGGTTTTTTATGAATTTAGAGGAAAAATAGTGGATGAGTTGATTGGGGATTGATTGATGTAGAATTGAAAAAAGAACGATTGCAAATAGTTAGGATTTTGCAACCGTTTTTTGTTTTGTTGTCCTTAGTGTAATAAATACGTATTGTTTATAAAACGTTTTAATATTTTTCCTATCTTGACTAATCATTACTTTAAACTGGGAACATGCCTTAAGTTTTTGGTATTTTAGAAACAATTACAAAACGAAAAAAAACAATTTATGTCAACAATTAACAGGAGTAGGCTATTTAACGCAAGTTGTATAGCTCTTACCGTTACCGCAATGACCTTTGCGATTCGAGCAGGAATTCTTTCGCAGCTTGGAGTAGATTTTAAATTAACAGATACAGAATTAGGATGGGTAAATGCAATGGCATTTTTGGGATTCCCGATCGCTACTATGATTGGAGGACCACTATATAATGCGGTTGGGCCAAGAAAAATTATGTGGGTGGCATTTATTACACATCTTCTTGGACTTGTCATGACCATCTTTGCTGGAGGTTTTTGGACACTATTAATTTCTACGTTCTTTATTGGGTTTGCAAATGGATCGGTTGAAGCGGCTTGTAATCCTATGATTGCCAATATGTTTGATAGTAATAAAACAACAATGCTGAATAAATTCCATGTTTGGTTTCCTGGAGGTATTGTTATTGGAGCATTAGTCTCTGGATTGATGACCAACTTAGGTTTAGGGTGGCAACTACAAATTGCTATCATGTTGATTCCTACTTTGATTTATGCTTGGATGATATTTGGGCAAGAATTTCCGGAAGAACCAAAATCACAATCCATTGATTTCAAAAAATTATTTCCACCCATCTATTTAACCATCGTATTTGGATTAGTACTTATTGCTGCGTCTGATTTAACTTTACAGCAATGGTTTCCAGGAGAAGCAAGTACTTATGTGAAGTTTGGTTTGATTGTATTAGTGGCAGGATTAATTTACCAATATTTTGGATTATTATATTCTGTATTGGCATTATGTATGACATTGACTGCGACTGCAGAATTAGGAACTCAGCAATGGGTAGAAAAAATATTAGGAAATTCAGGAGCACATCCAATGTTGATTTTAGCCATGATTACTGGATTGATGGCTGTGGGAAGATACTTTGGAGGACCTCTTATTCATAAGTTTAAACCAATTGGTGTTTTGTTCGGATCAGCTTTTGTGGCTACGTTGGGGATTGGTTTGATGAGTGTTGCTACAGGAGGAATGGTATATCTTGCCGCAATTCTTTTTGCAGTTGGGGTGATGTATTTTTGGCCAACCATGATTGGTGCCGCTGCCGAATATACTCCTCAAACTGGTGCACTCGGATTATCTTTTATCGGAGGCGTGGGTATGTTTGCAACTTCATTATGGCAACCTGTGATTGGAGGATGGTTAGATACAGAGAGAGCTGCTGCGATTGCAAGTGGACTTAGCGAAGAGGCTGCAGATCTTGCTGCAGGCCAAGCAACACTTGATAACCTAGCTGTTTTTCCAGCGATATTAATTATATTGTTTGGGATACTTTATTTTACACGAAGAAATTGGCAGCCAAAAGCTAGCTAATTAAACCTATAGAAAAAATAAAAAAGAGGCGACTTCAAAATTAATTTGAAGTCGCCTCTTTTTTATTTTAAACCAGCGTTTTTATTTCTCAAAAAATGTCTCCACAAATTTCTTCTTATTGAAAATAGCTAAGTCATCAACCCCTTCACCGATTCCGATAAATTTGATTGGAATTTGGAATTGATCAGAGATTCCAATGGCAACTCCACCTTTTGCCGTTCCATCTAATTTTGTCAATGCTAAGCAACTCACATCTGTCGCTGCCGTAAATTGTTTACATTGTTCAATGGCATTTTGACCAGTCGTTGCATCCAAAACTAACATCACATCATGTGGCGCACCTTCCATTTTTTTACCTGCTGAATTATAGATTTTAGTCAACTCTCGCATCAAATTTAATTTAGTATGCAATCGGCCAGCTGTATCAATAATTGCCACATCACAATCATTGTTCATCGCATATTGAACCGTTTCGTAAGCAACAGCAGCAGGATCAGTATTCATTCCTTTTGCAAAAAAATCACAACCTACTCGATCACTCCAAATTTTTAATTGATCCACCGCAGCGGCACGGAAAGTATCCCCTGCTCCAATTACTACTTTGTGACCACGTTGAGTGTAAGCATTGGCTAGTTTTCCAATAGTGGTAGTTTTACCAACACCATTCACACCTACTACCATTAAAACGTAAGGTTTCTTGTCGGCAGGAGGAGTGAAGTCTTCTAACTGTTCAGTATTCGTTTCAGAAAGTAATTGTACGATTTCATCTCTCATTATTTCATTGAGATCAGAAGTGTTGACATATTTATCTTTAGCTACTCGAGCTTCGATTCGGTCTATAATTTTTATGGTAGTTTCTAAACCTACATCAGAAGTGATTAGCACTTGTTCTACTTCATCAAGGACTTCAACATCTATAGTTGATTTTCCTGCAACGGCTTTCTTGATTTTATCAAAGAATCCAGATTTAGTTTTTTCTAAACCTTTGTCTAACTGCTCTTTTTTTTCTTCTTCGGTTTTTTGACCAAATAATTTTTTAAAAAAACTCATCTATAAATGAATGGTTAAAAGTGAATAATGGGTGTGGTTTATTTTTTTATAAAACCTAATAGTAACGCAAAAAAGGCTTTCCCCTAAAGATAGAAGAAAAGCCTTTTTATGAACTGTTTTAAATCAAAAAAGTTCAAATTATTTTTTAGCGAAAAAATCTTTCACTTTGTCTTTGTGAATCATCACTTGCTTGTAGGTATATTTTCCAGTCGCTTCGTCTTTTACGCTTTTTACAACTTTTACGAAATCTCTACCAGAACCTGCGTTTGCCGCACGTTGACCTACTCTTGCATTTTTGGATACTTTAGCCATGATTGATATTTTTTAGTGAGGAAATTAATTTAAAAGAGTTGTAAAATAACCCAATTAATTAAAATCTTCAAGTCAATTACTTAATTTCTTTATGCATAGTATACTTCTTCAAAACTGGATTGTATTTTTTCAATTCCAATCTTTCTGGAGTATTCTTTTTATTCTTTTGGGTAATGTACCGAGAAGTACCTGGCATACCAGTTGCTTTGTGCTCTGTGCATTCCAAGATAATTTGCGTTCGGTTACCTTTGCTTTTCTTAGCCATTTTATAAAATATTTAAAATGTGATTATTTTAATTTAGTTCCGACGTTCATTCCTTTTCGTTGAGCGTCTTTTAAGTATTCGTAAATACCTAATTTATTGATAGTACGTAAAGTACTAGTCGCTACTTTCAACGTCACCCATTCTCCTGTTTCAGGAATGAAAAAACGTTTTTTGATCAAATTCGGAAGAAATCGACGCTTCGTTCTACGATTAGAGTGAGAAACATTATTTCCCGCGATCGGACGTTTTCCTGTTAATTGACAAACTCTAGACATTGTGATTGTATTAAGTATAATTAAATAAAAAGTGTGACCTTGGCAAGATTCGAACTTGCAACCTCTTGATTCGTAGTCAAGTGCTCTATCCAGTTGAGCTACAAAGCCAGAAAAATTCAAAGTTTAGCCCATTTTCTGCAAATGGAGTGCAAAGATAACGGAATTTACTAGTTATACAAAAGAAATATTGGGGAATTTTTTAGTAATTATCAACATTTTTTACGAAAAAAGGAGTCAAATGTAGCTGGACTTTTCAAGTCCAGACCATGGTAAGGTGTCTCTAAAATGCGGTTTTCTAGTATTTCTAGTATTTGGTTGTTTCTGGACTTGGAAAGTCTAGCTATGTTGAAATCCAATAATATTGTGTAATCCGATTCTTCATCGGAGTTTCTTTCCAAAATTCACCTCCATTTTTTAAAATAGATTTGGCAGAACCGATATTACTTTTACTACAAGTAACTAATGCTTTGTCAATTCCAAGTTTGTTGGCTTCAAGAAGGGTAAGTTCCAATATTTTCGTCGCACATCCTTTTCTTCTGGAAGAAGGAGTTACGCCATAACCAATATGCCCACCTGTGATCCATAATTTATCATTTAAGGTGTGTCGTAAATTAGAGATAGCTAAAATATTTTGATTTTCATCAATTAACCAAAATGAAGAGTGTGGAACTAACAAACCTTTCAAGCCGATTCCTTTGGAAGCATTTAGTAACGTGTTGACATATTTTTTGAAGTCAGAAGTATCGAGGCCAATTGTCCAAGGGGAAAGTTCTTCGTTGTTGGAATTCCAATCTTGGATCATTTCTCGAAATTGTGATTCGAGTTCAATAGTTGGGGAAATGAGGGTCATTTTCATTTAACTCTAATTTGTTGTATAAATCATCTAAATGTTTTTAGCATTAGTTTTACTTAATAGGGTCACGACCAATTCATTCAAAGGAGTTTCAATATTATATTTTTTCCCTACGCTTACAATTGCTCCATTTTTTGCTCCTAATTCAATTGGTCTTCCCAATTTTCGATCAGTCAACATCGAACTTCCTTTTTCTTTTGAATAAGCTTGTAACTTTTCTAACATTGCATTTACAAAATCAAAAGGAATGACTGCACCAGCTGCCTTGGCAACTTGGATTCCTTCTTCCAATAACTTTTGATATAAATTTTTCATTTTTTCATCTTTAAAAATCCAACAAGTTTCACCTGTCAAACAAGTGATGGCTCCCAAGGATGCACTTTCCAAAAGTTTTTTCCATGATTCAGTTTTAAGATCTTCGACTTGCCGAAATAGGAAATCTTTATTTTTAAAAAGATTTTGGAAATCGTTAGCTAAATCCATTTGAGCTGAAGTGATGATGGCATTTCCCATTTGTTGGTAAACTTGATTTTTATCAGGTTGAGTAGGACAATTAATCATGCATTCCAAAATATGATCTTCTTTTGTAAAAGGTAGGAGTGGTTCTTTTAGTTCAATTCCATTGCGAATAATTGCAATTTTAGTTTTTCTAGAAATAAGTTTCTGAAATAGATTTTTAGCCTCCTCGAACTGATGTTCTTTTAAACAAATAATCAACCAATCCAATTTGAGCGGAATATAAATATCTTGTTTAATGTCTAAAGAAATAGTATAAAAAGAATCATGGAATTGAACCATCGTCATTTCTTTTTTACTTCGATTGAAATGATGTAATTCTAAATGTTCATTTTTACATAAACCTGTAAGAATGACAGAACCAATGGCTCCGATACCCAAAATCCCGACTTTAGTTTTTTTCATTTTTTGAGACTATTGGAATTTGATTATATTTACTTCTTTGAAAAAAAATTAACAAACGAATTTCAAATTTTATGGAAAACCAAGATAACGATTTACATGATGACAAAATAATTGAAAATCCAGAGTTGAATATCTGGGAAGCTTTGATACCCGTTTTTGCTTTGATCGCAATGCTTTTTTATAATGTCTATTTTGCATTTGGAGATGATGCATTGAGTGGTTCCAATCAATTTATTTTATTGATGGGGGCAGCAGTTGCGATGATTGTAGGATTTTTTAATAAAGTGTCTTACAAAAAGATGATAGAAGAAGTGGCTGAAAATGTGAAATCAACTACAGGTGCACTTCTGATTTTATTGATGGTAGGATCATTGGCAGGGACTTGGATGATGAGCGGAATTATTCCTACCATGATATATTACGGTTTACAGATTTTAAGTCCAAAAATATTTTTAGTGGCTTGTGTAATTATTTGTGCGATTATATCTATCGCTACAGGAAGTTCATGGACCACATCTGCAACGGTCGGTATTGCTCTTATTGGAATTGGTGAGACATTAGGAATTTCACTTGGGATGACTGCTGGAGCAGTTTTGTCGGGTGCATATTTTGGAGATAAAATGTCACCACTTTCTGATACGACTAATCTAGCGCCAGCAATGGCTGGTGCAGAACTTTTTGACCACATCAAATATATGGCATTGACAACGGTACCTACAGTTATTGTTACGATTATAATCTTTGGGATCATCGGATTGAACCTAGAAACATCTGGTACACCTGATATTTCAGATAAATTAACAGCAATAAATGATGCATTTAATATTACTCCATTGCTTTTTATTGTTCCGGTTTTAGTTATTGGGATGATTATAAAAAAGACACCTCCTCTGATTGCATTATTTGTAGGAGCATTGTTGGGAGCTATCGCAGCTGTAATTGCTCAACCTGATATTGTAGCGAAAATTGGTGGAGCTGAAACGTTAACATTTAACTCAGCATATAAAGGTATCATGAATGCCTTGACCGTAAATACTTCGATTACAACTGCAAGTGCTGAATTAAATGATTTATTTTCAGCTAAAGGAATGGCAGGTATGTTAGGTACGATTTGGTTAATTGTATGTGCCATGGTTTTTGGAGGAGTGATGGATGCCATTGGTGCTTTGTCAAGAATTAGTTCTGCACTATTGAGTTTATCGGATTCTATTTTTGGTCTTTTTGCAAGTACCGTTGCAAGTTGTTTGGCATTAAATGTAACTGCTTCAGATCAGTATTTAGCGATTGTAGTTCCTGGGAAAATGTTTTCTAAAGCTTATGAAGAAAAAGGATTAGCTCCTGAGAATTTGAGTAGAACATTAGAAGATGCAGGAACCGTTACCTCTGTTTTAGTTCCTTGGAATACTTGTGGTGCTTATCAAAGTGGAGTATTAGGAGTATCAACTTATGAGTATTTTGCTTATGCCTTTTTCAATTGGATGAGTCCTTTTACGACCTTATTATTTGCAGCTTTAGGGATTAAGATAAAGATGTTGATAGAGAAGAAATAAACATTGTAAATATATTTTACACAAAAAAGGTCTTTGTGAATTTTTTCACAAAGACCTTTTTGATTATTTTTAAATTTGAATTAACAACTTGGAACATCCAAAGAATCAGATCCAGCCGGATTACCTGAATCATCTAATACCTCAACTCGAAGGCCATACCCACATACACACTGCAAATTTTGTCCTGTGTAATGAATTTCTTGCCCTGTATTTTTATACCAGTTTATGGTATAACCTGCTACTTCAAGATCAACCTCAGTTGACGTTACCGTCAAGGTGTAACCACCCGTTGGGCAAGAAGTTGTAATAATTTTAACAGGGATAGCTGAAGGCCCTTCAGGTGCTAAATCTGGGTTCGTAAAAGTAACTAAGTCAACATTTGTGAATAGATTACTTGTCGGTATAATTTCTTGAGTTAAAGATGAAGAGATATCTTCTTTTTGACAAGATGTGAATAGCGTGGCAAAGATAGCCAAGGCCATCCCTAGGAGGATAGTTTTGTTTTTCATGCTTGTTAAGATTTTATGTAAAAGTATTGTTGCAAATAAAATAACAATACATTTACGGAGGTTGAATAATAGTTTTGATTTTCAGATTTGTGTTTCTGTGTTTGTTGTTGTATAATTCAAACTTATAGGATTTTTTTATTAAAGTCCACTATTGGGGTGAAAAAAACTTATAAAAAAATGTTAATATTTGGAACTAATGAAGGTTTAATAGTGGTATGTCGAAATTTATTACTGTATAATTTAAGAAATAAAGAATGAAATTTGCAATTATTTTTGGACCATCGGCAGTTGGAAAGATGAGTGTAGGGAAAGCTCTAGCGGAAAAAACAAAATTGAAATTATATCATAACCATATGTCGATCGAGGCAGTTCGTCCTGTTTTTGATTTTGGAACACCTGAATTTAATCGATTGGTTGAGTTGAATAGGATGGAAATGTTTAAAGAAGTTGCGAAGAGTGATTTGGAAGGGTTAATATTTACATTGGTTTGGGCATTGGATTTGAAAGAGGATTTTGACTATGTGAAAAAAGCAGTAAAAATATTTCAGGATCAAAATGCAGAGATCTTTTACATCGAATTAGAAGCTTCTTTAGAAACTCGATTGATCAGAAATAGACATGAGATTCGATTATTAGAAAAACCTTCTAAACGAAATAAAGAGGTTGCGGAGAGTGTTTTGTTTCACGAACAAAAGTATCAATTGAATACCAAGGATGGTGATTTTGATAGACAAAATCATTTGAAAATTAATAATGAAAAATTGGCACCTGAAGAGGTTGCGGAGATGATTGTAAAGTATTTTGGATGGTAATTTTTTAGCCGCAGATTAAGCTAATTCATATGGTTTTGTATGGTGTCTCTTTTTATTAATTATTTTATCGTCAATCATTTCGATCATAAAGATCAGTCCAATCTGCGGCAAAAAAAATTACTCGTTTTTAAAAACAACCCCATCCTTCATCACAAAACTTACCTGTTGCAAAATTTTAATATCCTTCAACGGATCACCTTTCACAGCAACGATGTCGGCCATTTTTCCACTTTCCAAAGTGCCATATTTTTCTGAAACTCGAAGCAAATCAGAAGCTGCAACTGTT
>CAJQQY010000183.1 GCA_905480595.1 uncultured Saprospiraceae bacterium
GGAAGAAGGTAAAGTTGTTTGAGTCGTTTCAATGTGTTTGGAATTTATAGCCGATACCGTAAACGGTTTTTAAAAAATCACCACAGTTATTATCTGCCAATTTTTTTCTTAAATTCTTTACATGTGCATAAATAAAATCGTATGAAATAGCATCGTCCATATAGTCGCCCCAAAGGTGTTCTGCAATACTATCTTTAGTGACCACTCTGTTTTTATTTCTGGCTAAATACAGTAAAATGTTATATTCTTTTTTGGTCAATTTGAGTTCTGTGCCTGAGGCTATAACTTTTCTTTCATCCAAGTTAATCACCAAATCTCCATAGGCTAATTCTTGACTAAACTGGTTGGTCTTTCTTCTCAATACTGCTTTGATTCGAGCATTGAGTTCCGAAAGATTAAAAGGCTTGGTCAAGTAATCATCTGCTCCAATTTCTAATCCTGAAATTCTATCATCGACCGTATCTCTTGCCGAAATAATCACAATTCCAGCTTCTGTATTATCCTCTCGAAGAATATTTACCAATTTCAATCCATCACCTCCAGGAAGGTTTAAATCAATGACCGCACAATCATATTCATAATTATTGATTTTTTTATAACCTTCATTAAAGGTATTTGCAGATTCACAAACATAGCCTTCTCGCTTCAAATATCGAAGCATTAAATTCAGCAAGTCTTGTTCGTCTTCTATGATAAGTAATTTCATTTATCTGTAAATTAGAAATGATGATATTTTGGTGCTAAGGTAAACAATGATAACAAAAAAAATAGCTTTCAGAAATTCAAATCTCTGAAAGCTAATGAGACTTTTTGTTTTACTTCGGGGAGATAACGAAAGATTGGAAAATGCTATCTCCCTAAAGCAAACAAAAAGTTTATCGTTAGAATATTTATCTATTCTTCATTTTCAAATGAGTTATCTATGATGTCGTTTGAATCCTCAAAATCTAAATCTACATTATTATCATCGTCTTCATCATCGAAAAAATTATCATTTTCCAACGCCGGCTTAGGTGTTGGATTACCGCCAGTTCTTTTTATTATTTTTGAAAAAGAGGCAGGCGCTTTAGTGATAATTGTCTTTTTTCTTTCCATTGCTTCCCGTTTCAATCGTTCAGGAATAGTAGTTTTTGCTGCCAAAGATTTGGTTGTAGTAGGTACTGCTATTAATCGTCTTTTGTCAATCAATTCTCCTGTTACCACACAAATTCCAAATCGCTTATTGCTAATTCGGATCAAGGCATTTTCTAAATCACGCACATGTTTACGTTGTCTCCCAACCATAGCATTCAACATATCCAGATCCTGCATATTGGAAGAATCATCCATCCAATCACCATCATTACCACCTGATTCTGAAATGTTTTCAACTCTATCCATCATAGATTGAAGTTGTTTTAAAGAGGCTTCTATCTTTTCCTCCACTAGTTTTTTGAACTCCGAAAGTTCTTCATCTGAATAACGAGTAATAACATTTGAGTGGTTTTCCATTATAGTTAATTCTTGATTTTTTAGAAATAATAATTTTGTTTCAAAAACAAGTTCAAGTACAGCTCTAATTCTGAATTAATTTTGAAGAAAAGAATAAGTCCTACTTTTTTTTAAAAAAAATGTCGGATGGAATTTAGCATCATCCGACATCGGTGGGTTTTTCAAAACGTTAAATAAGTATATAATTAAATTAAGATGTGTAATGGTTTAATTATAACATTATGATACGATTCTGTATGAATTCTGAATTTATTACTTCGTAAACTTTAACTTTAAAATTGACCACCATTTTTTCCAAAATGGAATATTAAATGTTGTTTCCTCTTTAGGAAACATTTCTTCCTCCTCGAAAAAGCTATTTTTGAATAGAGGAGAATACTCATCAATTTCTTCAAAATCTTCGAGGTACTTATTCACTTCAAACCTTTTTGTTATAGGCATAAGTAATGAATTTAGAGTAAATAAAAATGAATATTTGTTCTAGTAATGGTCAAATAATTCTCCCTAAAAACGGGAAGTTATTATTTGTCTGTTACTGTGTTTGTTTTAAATCTTAATGACCCACTTTCAAGTTCTCATCAATAAATGGTGTATGGTCAAAATCCGTAATCTCAAATTCTTCATCAAAGTATGCACGGGGTGATTTAGCCCATTTACTTTCTTTGAATTTTTTCAACCAATTTTTTAGCAGTTTCATTTTTTACTTTTAATAGTTAAAAATTCTGTATTCAAATTCCTGAAACAAAATTGCAGGAGGATTTTGAATAAATTCTGAATAAATGGAGTTTTAAAAAATAATTTTATAACTCCATTTATTCAGAATTTATTCAGATTTAGGTATCAAATTTATTCTAGATTTTTGATCCATTACCAAATCCAAAAATTATTTAAACATTCAAAATATTTTGTCATGGTACGAAAAATGAAACCTAAAAAGAAACAGCATTCTTTCAAAAACGAAACAGATGAAATTCAACCTAAACGAAAAAAAAATCTGCCAAAAGAAAAATATCGGAATCCTAAACTATGGTTAGAGGATGATTTGGATGAGTTAATGGAGTAGGAGGTTTACATTATTTATTTTTCAAAAAAATGGCGATAAGCTAAATAAAAGTGTTTGCATTGACAGAAGGGAGTTCCTATCGAACACCCTTTTTTTTATTGTACTCATCTATCTTTATAACTTTCCCTTTTTGATTGTCCATTTATTTTTCTTCTGTTTATTGATGATGACAAAAATCAAATATTGCAATGATGATTATCACCATTGGAAAGGTTAGCAAGCTGTAATTTTCCGAGACAAGTAAATCAAATCAAGCAACATAGTTTACCAAATAAAACTCATTACCAATTATGAAATGGAATGAATTTTTAACTGAATGGATAATTGGAAATCCATTTATAATAAATCTAATAAAGTATTTGGTATGGGTGATTTTTATACTCATATCTATCCAGATTCTTAGAGGGATGTTGAAAAAAAATCTTCCCGATACTGCGACTCGTTATAAATCTCAAAAAGGAATCGAAATAATAGGATACATTTTATTAATTATTTTATCGCTTTCATTTTTTACAGGAAATATTACTGATTTCACTTTGGCGATTGGATTGTTATCAGCAGGTTTAGCTTTTACTTTGCAGGAGTTAATTTTAAGTGTCGCAGGGTCGCTATATATTTTTATTGTGAAAGTTTATAAGCCTGGAGACCGAATAGAGATAAATGGAATCAAGGGAGATATCATTGATATAGATAGTATCTATACAACAATGATGGAAATTGGAGAATGGGTGAGTAGCGATAATTATAGTGGCCGAATTGTAAAACTAAGTAATGCTTTTGTTTTTAAAGGTCCTGTTTATAATTATTCACGAGATTTTCCCTTTATCTGGGATGAGTTTAATCTACCTTTCCGTTATGGTTCAGATGTTGAGTTAGCCAAGGAGTTAGTTATTAAAGTGGCTACTGAAACACTTGTAGAATACACTTCTAATTCTATGGCGAACTGGAAAAAAGTGGTTGAAAAATATTACATAGAGGATGCTCAAGTTAACCCTACGTTAGCTATATCTCTTACGGATAATTGGATTCAATTTAATCTTAGATATATTGTAGATTACAAAAAGAGACGTTCTGTAAAGCATTTGTTACATGAAAAAATTCAAAGAGAGGTCGATAAAACTGATGGCAAAGTAGTTTTGGCATCAACAACTTTTGAGTTGATTAAAATCCCTCAATTAAAAGTAGAAGTAACCCAGGAGAAAGCATGAATAAATAAATTAAATATTTATTCATGCTTTCAGGATTTAATAGACACAACTTAATAATAGTTTTTTTTTAATTTTACCAACCCAACAAGTATCCAAAAATCAGAGGTGCAACAATCGTCGCGTCAGATTCTATTACAAAGGTTGGAGTATCTACATCTATTTTTTCCCAAGTAATTTTTTCATTGGGAACTGCTCCAGAGTATGAGCCATAGCTGGTTGTCGAATCTGAAATTTGGCAAAAGTAGGACCAGAAAGGTGTGTTCTCTAATGCCATATCTTGTCGCAACATCGGTACTACGCAAATTGGAAAATCACCTGCGATTCCACCGCCGATTTGGAAAAAGCCAACACCTTTGTCTCCCGCATTTTCTCGATACCAATCTGCCAAAAACATCATATATTCAATTCCAGATTTGACGGTAGAAGGTTTGTATTTTTTCATCATACAATGCGATGCGAACATATTTCCAGTCGTCGAATCTTCCCAACCTGGAACAATTATCGGAATGTTTTTTTCGCAAGCTGCCACCATCCATGAATCTTTAGGATTGATTTGCATATATTCATCAAGCGAACCACTTCGAATAATTTGATATAAATATTCATGTGGGAAATATCGCTTACGTTCCTTTTTAGCTTTTGACCAAACATCAAGTAATTGATTTTCGATTCGACGCATTGCTTCTTCTTCAGGGATGCAAGTATCGGTCACTCGATTATAATGTTGGTCTAATAATGCTTTTTCATCCGCAGCATTAAGATCTCGATAATTAGGAATTCGTTTGTAATGTTTGTGAGCGACAAGGTTAAAAATATCCTCCTCAAGGTTGGCACCTGTGCAAGTGATGATATGAACTTTATCCTTACGAATCATTTCAGCCAATGAGATTCCCAACTCAGCAGTACTCATTGCACCTGCCATTGTAATCATCATTTTGTGACCTTTTTTGAGTTGGTCTTCGTAACCTTTTGCAGCATCCACAAGGCTTGCTGCATTGAAGTGACGGTAATGTTTTTTTAGAAAAGAAGTAATTGGTTTTTTCATTATTTTAAAAATTTATAACTCAACATTTTATAGTATAATTTTGCAGCTAAAAAATCAGGCGCTTTATTTTCTGGATTTGGAGCGAGTTCGACAATATCGAATCCGACAACATTTTTTTCTTGAAAGACTTTTTTCAGAAATTCAATCATGGGATACCAAGTCATTCCTCCTGGCTCGGGTGTTCCCGTCGAAGGCATGATGCTTGGGTCAAATACATCTAAGTCTAAAGTGATATAAACATCTTCAGTCATTTGGCTAACTGCCTTTTCCATCCATAATTTTTTGCCATGAATGTTTTGAGCGAAGTAGCATTTTCTTTTTTTCAAATGTTGTTTCTCTGATTTATCCATGCTACGAATTCCTACTTGAATCAAATTTGTATTTTGCGAAGCATCAAAAACAGCACAAGCATGGTTGTATGGAGAACCATCATATTCAGGGCGCAAATCGGTGTGCGCATCTAATTGAAGTACGGTAAGGTTTTCAAAATGCTCATAATATGCTTTAATTAATCCAATGCTAACAGAATGTTCTCCACCAAAAAAAGTATTGAATCTTCCTTTTTCTAACAATGCTTTTGCATGCTTGTAAGTTGCTTTGAACATTGCTTCTGGACTGCTTTTTTCCAAGACAGGATTTTCTATAACAATACCTTTACGGAA
>CAJQQY010000184.1 GCA_905480595.1 uncultured Saprospiraceae bacterium
CTGATTGCACATTTCCACTATTATAAAAACTAAAAGCTACTTGAACCAAACCACAATTATCATCGTCCAAAAGAGTATATTGAAATCCATTAAACTCTCCAATACTTATAAAGTCTTCAATAATCAATGTGTCCGAACACAAAGTACTAGTATTCGTTACAATCAAAGTCACATCATAAGATCCTAAAGAAGTATAGGTATAACTTGGATTAATAGCAGTCGAATTCGAACTAGCATCCACTCCAAAATCCCAATAAAAATCCAAATTTGCACTCATGGCAGTTGTATTAGTAAAGTTAACTGTATGAGGCACCGTACAACCAATAGTTGCATCGGCAGTAAAACTTGGATTAGGAGTATCAATTACTTCAACCGCGTTCATTTCTGTAATCGTAATCTCACATCCATTTTCATCAAAAATCGTTACAATTGGAGTAAAACTACCAGAAGTTATAAATGTATGATCATATACCATACTTGTTAAATCATTTCCATTTTGGCTCACAACAGTTCCATCCCCCAAATCCCAAACAACAGAATCTATATTTGTAGAAGAGTTTAAAGTAAAAGTTACAGGTAATGGACTACACCCTAAATCAACATCATTATTCAGGGTAATTGTCGGTGGATCAAAAATAAAAATCTCCTCACAATAACTCTCAGATGCTCCTGAACCATCCATCAAGTCAAGACAAATATTAAAAGTTCCTCCAATAGGAAAAACCCGAATCGGTTCTGCTTGATTCGAGAATGAAATTCCATTCACTTTCCAATCATAGATTGGATTCGATAAATTTGATTGTGGGTAAAAATTCACAGAGGCCGGTGCACATGGACTTCCAAGGCCATCCTCAAATAGATAAGTAAAAAGTGTGTCCTGTCCAATTGCAAAGAATGTTGAAAACATCATTGGCAATAAGATTAGCAGCTTACTAAACGATGTTAAGCGCATATCCAAAATGTTAAGTTTATGAAACAATCATCAAAAAATTCGCAGGGGATTTGCAAAATAAAATGGGGAGAAAAATATGTGGGGAAAATAACTTTACGACAACTCTAATCTTTAACTTTGCAATTTTAAAAACTAGATTTGCGTTATCAGTAAGGTCACTATGAATTACCTAAACGCATAAACTGTGCCTATATGAAAAAGTTATTAATATTTGTTTTTTGCTGGTCATTTTCTCTAGGAGTTTTTGCCCAAAACACCAAAGCTCAAACGCTGGACAAAACTTCTTTTGATCAAATAAAAATTGCCGAAGATACCCTTGGGGCACTTGGTTTTTTGATGGTAAATGACTCATTACCAGAACATCGTTTTGGTGCCTGCAAAAAATTTATCCCAAAATTAGTTCAAGCTTTAAAACATAAAAATTCTTTTAATTATTCCTTTGATCGATTGAGTGCGATCTCTATTTTATATCCGCCTGATAGTACTTTTAGAATCATCACTTGGCAACTTTACGTTGATAAAGATACTTACCATCAGTATGGAGCTATTCAAATGAATACTTCTAATCTAAAATTACATCGACTGCTTGACAGACCTGGAAACCCTGTAAATATTGAAACTACCGAACTTAATTCAGAACAATGGTTAGGTGCTGTATACTATAATATTTATCAATTTGAATCACCTGATGGCCCTCAATATTTACTTTTTGGATTTGATGGAAAATCATTTTTCTCAAAAAGAAAAATACTTGATGTCTTAAAATTCAAAAATGGAAAACCAGTTTTTGGTTCCCCTGTTTTTGTAAAAAATAAAGAGAATGAACCCACTAGCACTCAGTCTCGATTAGTGCTCAATTACTCTGCTGAATCTTCTGTGAAGTTGAATTATGACTTACATTTAGAGATGATCATTTTCGATCATTTGATTCAGCAACCTAGTCCTTTTCCTGGTGAAGACTTTACTTGGATTCCAGATGGAACTTACGAAGGTTATGAATTGAAAAATGGCATTTGGGAATACAAAGAGAAAATTTTTGATCACAAATATGAGATGAATGAATTCCCTGTTCCTCAACCAATTCTTGGTGGTGATCGTAAAACTAGAAAAAATATTTTGGGGAAAAATAAGAATTAGATTCAAAAACAATAGTCATCCCGAATTTTCAATTTGAAAATTCGGGATTATTTTTTTTCAAAAACTCTCCTCATTCATTAATAATTTTTCATTAATAACCTACCTTTCGAAAATGAAATCACACAAAATTCTTTTCGAAAAAACAGCTCACTATTTCACCCTTGGAGAAGCAAACAAAAGCACAAAATATTTTTGGTTGGTTACTCATGGTTACGGTCAACTAGCAAGCAAATTTATTTATAAGTTCGACAAACTCGATTTGACTGAAAATTTCATTTTAGCACCTGAAGGATTGTCTAGATTTTATTGGAATCGTTCAGCTCCAAATCCAGTTGGTTCAAGTTGGATGACTAAGGAAAATCGTTTGGATGAAATAGCAGATTATACTCGCTATATCAAAAAGTTATATGAAGAATATAAATCACAGATGTCTGATGATGTAAAAATAATTATGCTAGGTTTCTCTCAAGGATGTGCCACTCAAATGCGTTGGATCACTCGAGAATTTCCTGACTTCGACCATTTAATTTTATGGGCAGGATTACTTCCAGAAGATTTAGATTACACACCACATAAAGATTATTTTTCCAAAAAAAATCTAAAATGGGTTTATGGAAATGAAGATGAATTCCTTAAAGAAAAACACATCACTTGGCATCATCAATTTATGAAAGAGCAATCTCTCAATTTTGCAACAATTGAATTTGAAGGAAAACATGTCATTGATCGAAAAGTACTTCATGAGGTTTTTGAGAAAATAAAAGACTCGGATAGTTAATTTCTTAATTCATCATTTTTGTAATATATTTGAGTATAAAGTGAAAACTTATTTTAAATAACAACACATTTACATTTTTCAAAAAATAAAAATTGAACACCATGGGATTTTTTAATGAAATAAAAAAAGTACTCTTCGGAGCCAAAGCAGTTACTAAATCTGCTGCAGATAAAGCCGCTGATTATGGAAAAGAAAAGGGTGCTGACTTTCTTGATTCAGCTGATGATTATCTTGGTTCTGCTAAAGAAACTGCTAGTGATGTCGGAAGTACTATGAAGGATAAAGGAAGTGAATTTCTAGATAAAGCAAAAGATGCCGCAGGGGATTTCACAGAATCTTTTAGTGAAAAAGCAAGTGATTTTGTTGACGGAGCAAAAGATGTTGCTAGTAAAACTTACGACTCTTTAGCTGAAAATGAGATGGTCAACAAGGCAGGAGATGTTGCAGAAAATGTGGGTGAAAAGATTTTAGATGCTGGAAAAGTTTTCGAGGAAAAAGCAGGAAGTGTCGCTGAAAATGTAGGAGGAGTTATCCTTGACAAAGGAGGTGATTTGATGGAAAAGGGAAAAGAACTTTCTGAAAACATTGGAGAAAAAATTCATGATATCGCAGGTGATGCAATGGAAAAAGCTAATGATCTAGGAAGTAACATCATGGATAAAACCAATGACTTAGTTGAAAAAGCTAACGCTGAGGCAGCAAAAGATAATTTAGAAAATCAAATTGATGAAGCTTCTACCTTGGGCGAAAGATTGGAAAATCATATCAAAGGAAAAGAAATATTAGATCAAAAAGATCCACCCATTGGATATGATAAATTAGATGAAAGTTTGCTTGAAGGAAAAGATGACTTCTGGTCAAAAGCTGAAAAATACGCTCAGGGAGACTATAGTGGTAAAGAAAAAGACGAAACACCTGCTCCTTCAAACGACATTTTTGCCAACACAGAAGAACGTCAAAAACAATTGGAAGAACCAACGGAAGATGCTCCAAAAAAGGAACCTTTTAAAGGGGAGATTAAAGGTTATACAGACCTTGATGGTGATGGTGATCCTTTAATCGATGATGCGATAATTGACGAAGACTAAATTTAACGGTGAACTGTAAATGGTGAACGATTAATACCATATTGTTGTGTTAACCGTTCACCATTTAAAATTCACCGTTAAATTTAATGCATTCTGTCACCTCTCACTTCTAATGTCTTCAACATTTCCTCTTCAAAATCCAAATACTCTTGCCAACGATTCATCACCTTCTCTTCTGGCCAATATTTTTTAGCAAGTCTTATAAACATTTTATAATGAGCTGCTTCAGCAACCATTAATTTATAGTAAAACTCTTTTAGCTCATCATCTGAAATATAAAGTGACAACAATCTGAATCGCTCACAACTTCTTGCTTCTATTAATGCAAAAACCAATAATCTTTCCACCAATCGATCTTCCCAAGCACCATCTTTCTTTTGAAATTTCATCAAAGCATTGACATATTCATCCTTTCGTTGTTTTCCAAGAGGTAAATTTCGTTTTCGTAACTCAGCTAAAACCATTCGAAAATGACCCCACTCTTCTGTCACAATTGGTGCTAATTCTTCTACCATATCTGTCTTCTCAGGATATTGTTGAATGAGAGTTATGCAGGAAGTGGCAGCTTTTTGTTCGCAATAAGCATGATCAGTTAGGATCTCTCCCAAATCCATTTCTGCCATATTTACCCATCGTGGATCAGTTGGTAATTGTAATCCTAGTACTCTTTTGTGAGCTTCATCTATTTCGTTCATCATTACTTTTTTTCGAAAATAATTAATTCAATTTTCTTGATGCAAATTTACGAAATAGAAAACAAAAAGGTGTTACTGATTTCTCAATAACACCTTTTTGTTCTTAAGTTTTTCTAATAAATCACTTATCCAAACATCTAAATTGATTAATGAAAAAATCTAAATTATACACTTCATAATCTTCAAATCCTGCATCCCAAATAATTCTTATCAAATCAACTTCCCCTTTTTTCAAAGCCTTCTCCTGACCAGCATTAATTCGAAATTGACCAGTATATGTATGCTGTTTTTTCAATGGATTAAAAACGCCAATATCAGATTGATTATTAACCAAATTAACACTTTCTCCATTGATCATTTTTACCACCACCAAGTTTCCTTTTGACAATCCTCCAAAGGATCTTTGAGCATCAGTAGTATTTATTGAAATAAATAAATTCAACAATAAAACACCTCCTTTGATTTGAGTCAAGTTTCCTTCACAGGTAATGTAATCATCATCTTTCATATACCGACGCATATCATCATTGGTATAGGTAAAAAAGACAGATCGTTCCACATCTTTCCTCTTTTTTCCCATAAACTCATCAACTACATCAAAAGCTAATTTGCAATCTTCTCGAGGAGGATTATACATAACATCCTTCTCAATAGAATATTTTTCAAACTTCTTCGAAGCTGTAAAAAAATTGCCATCTTCTCTATGCATATATTTTGAAGCTTGCAATTCTTTCTCTGCTGATTTTAGTTTTTGAATTTTTCTTGATTTTTTCTTGGTAGGTTTCTGAACTATTTTTCCTTGTTTCTTTAATTTTTCAAATTCTTTTTTTGCTTTTTTAGTTTCCTTTTTAGCGTCTTTTCCCAAGGCTTTAATTAATTTCAATTGGCGTTTTAATGCATCAATTTTTTCTTTAGTATCTTCTCCACTTCTTTTCAAATCTTCGATTTCTTCCTCCAAAAGTATTTTTGAAAATTTCACGTCACTTTCTCTTTCTAGAGCCAATGCTAATTTATCTTTTGCATCACTTAATAAATTTTCATATCGTTTCTCTTCATTCTCTCCTTTTGAAGTTTGTTCGTCAAAAATGTCATTTGGCGTAGCAATTTGTGAACTTTTATTTGCTTCATCTATTACTATATGTGTAGGGTTTGTTTTATCAAAATACAACCATTTTCCATCTGGAAAAAGTACGATTTTTTCTCCTTCTTTATTTATTTCAACTCGTTGAGCCTCAACTACTTGAGTTGAAATCAAAATATAAAAAGTAATAAAGAGAAAATGTAAAAAAATTCTAACTTGCATAGTTCTAATTTGAAAAAAAATAAAAATAGTGTTTGTGTTTAGTAGCTTAGTCAAACTACCTTATAATATAACGAAAAAAAAACTTTTTTGCGTTCCTGATTTAAAAGAGAAATTTAATTTTTTTGATAATTTTGAGCTTTCCCCTTAAATTTTTCCCACAAAATTCACTCATATTAAAGTAACCATTTATATTACGAGGAAAACCCAAGGATTGATTCAATCCACCTAAAAAATTCTAATCATGAAAAAATGCCTTTTATTTTTAATCATTTTAGCCATTTGGGGTTGTGAAACTAAATCTGATTCTGGAAGTTTAACTTCACCAAATGTTATTCAAAAAGTAGATTTTAAAACTATACCTGTGACTTATCCTGATGTAAAAAAAGACGAAACCGTTGATGATTATCACGGTACAGCTATCCAAGATCCTTACCGATGGCTTGAAGATGACAACTCTAAGGCAACTTCCGACTGGGTCACGTCCCAAAACAAAGTAACCTTTGATTATTTAGATAAAATTCCATACCGAGATGCTATCAAAGATCGATTAAAAGATGTTTGGAATTTTGAACGATTTGGAACACCATTTAAAGAAGGTGGAAAATACTACTATTTCAAAAATGATGGATTGCAAAATCAATCTGTTATGTATGAACAAGAAACTTTGAATGGTCCTTCAAAAGTTGTCCTTGATCCAAATGAATTTTCAGAGGATGGAACGACTTCTCTGGGAAGTATCAGTTTTAATAAGGAAGGAAATTTATTAGCTTATCAAATTTCAGAAGGTGGATCAGATTGGCGTACAATTCATGTCAAAGATTTAAAATCTGGAGAGACTCTCAAAGACAAATTGAATTGGGTTAAATTCTCTGGCATCAGTTGGTTTAAAAATGGTTTTTTCTATAGCCGATATCCAGAACCAGAAGATGGAACAGAACTTTCAGCTAAAAACGAATTCCATCAAGTGTATTATCACAAGCTTGGAACTGATCAATCTGAAGACGTTTTGACTTATTCAGATCGAGCAAATCCTTTACAAAATGTTTATACTTCAACCACTCAAGATGAACGATTTTTAATTCTTTCATTAGTTAGATCAACGAGTGGTAATGCCATATTTTTCAAAGACTTATCAAAATCAGATAGCGAGTTTATTCCAATCTGGGAATCTTTTGACAATGACTTTTCAGTAGCAGATAATGATGGTGGTAAATTATTGGTCATGACTAATTATCAATCACCAAATAATCGAATTATTTCTATTGATACGGAAAATCCAGCTGAAGAGAATTGGAAAGTGGTCATCGAAGAAAGTAAAGATGATGCTTTAAGAGGAATCGAAATTATTGGAGGAAAAATAATTGCGAGTTATATTCATGATGCATCAAGCAAAGTGCAAATCCATAATTTGGATGGAAAATATGAATCAGATTTGAAGTTACCAGGCATTGGTACAGTTGGAGAGTTTAGTGGCAAAAAAGATGATAACCAAGCATTCTTTTCATTCACATCTTTTACACGTCCAACTACGGTTTATAGTTTAGATATCGCTGCCAAAGAAATTGGCATTTTTAAACAACCAAAGGTTGATTTTAAATCTGATGATTATACAACTGAGCAAGTTTGGTTTAAGAGTTATGATGGAACAAAAGTTCCAATGTTTTTAACTTATAAAAAAGGTCTGAAATTGGATGGAAAACGACCAACTCTTTTATATGGTTATGGTGGGTTTGATATTCCTGTTTTACCATCATTTAGGGTTGCCAATACGGTTCTATTAGAAAATGGTGGAATCTATGCCGTAGCTAATATTCGAGGTGGCGGAGAATTTGGAAAAAAATGGCACAAAGCAGGAACTTTAGAAAACAAGCAAAATGTTTTCAATGATTTTATTTCTGCCGCTGAATATTTGATTGCTAAAAATTATACGACTCAAGAAAAACTGGCTATTCAAGGAGGTTCGAATGGAGGGCTTTTGGTTGGAGCATGTATGACGCAACGACCTGATTTATTTAAAGTCGCATTTCCACAAGTGGGAGTTTTGGATATGTTGAGATACCATACTTTTACTATTGGTTGGGCTTGGGCAACAGACTATGGCCGAAGCGATGACCCAGAAGCTTTCAAATATTTAATCAAATATTCACCTTTGCATAATGTAAAAGAAACGGAATATCCAGCAACTATGGTTACAACCGCTGATCATGATGATCGAGTAGTGCCTGCCCACTCTTTCAAATTTATTTCAGAGTTACAAAGTAAACACCAAGGTGATAATCCAGTAGTCATTCGAGTGGAGACTAGTGCTGGTCACGGCGCAGGAGTTCCAACCGACAAACAAATCCAAACCGCTGCAGACATGTCAAGTTTCATGCTATACAATATGAAAGAAGATGTAATTTATGACCTTAAAAATTAACGGTGAATGATTAACGGTGAGCAGTTAATATGCCCAAAATGTAAATTTTTCGTTTTACACTTTGGTTTGTTAACCGCTCACCATTCACAGTTAACCGTTAAAAAACATCACTATGAAAATTCTACGAATCGAAGAGTTTAAGATCAATAAAAAACAACATTCCGAAATAAGTGAATTACTCAAATTGTGTTTTTCCTCCTACCCTTCTAATCGGTCATTTTACAAACAATTTCCAAGTTTTCGATATTTAGTTTTTAAAGAAAATGAATTGATTGCTCATTTGGCAATAATTCATCGAATGATAAAAGTTAGCGAGGAAAATTTTGTTATTTTTGGGGTCTCAGATTTATGTGTTCATCCTGATTTTCAACAAAAAAAAATTGCAAGTGTGTTGTTAGAAGAATTAGAAAACTTAGGAAAAAAACACAAAATTGATTTTATAACTTTGATTGCACAAGAGAAAAAAATTTATAAAAAAAATGGATTCAAAGTTTATAATAATGATTGCAGATGGCTGATAATCAATGAGACACAATCACTTGGACTGGCTCAGCGAAACTTAGATAATGCGTTGATGGTCAAACCATTAAATGAAAAAAAGTGGAACAATGGGATGGTAGATTTTCAAGGCTGTCTCTTTTAAAAAAACTGAGATGCTACTACTCACAAGGTGACTCCAAGTAACGTTGTGAGTAGTCTGCGAAAACATAACACTACATTTATATCAAAAATATACCAATTAAAATTTAAAATAAAACCATGCAAAAAGTTCAAAAATATTTAAAAGACAATCAAGAAAGATTTCTAGAAGAATTATTCGATCTCTTGCGTATTCCTTCGGTAAGTGCTGATCCAGCCTATGCAAAAGATGTTCAAAAAACCGCAAAATTCATTGCCAATAATTTAAAAAAAGCTGGTGCTGATAATGTTGAAATCTGTGAAACTAAAGGTCACCCAATTGTTTATGCAGATAAAATCGTTGACAAAAACTTGCCAACAGTTTTAGTTTATGGACACTACGATGTTCAACCTGCTGACCCAATCGAATTATGGACATCTCCCCCATTCGAACCAGTCATCAAAAAAACAAAAATACATCCTAAAGGAGCGATCTTCGCTCGTGGGTCTTGTGATGACAAAGGACAAATGTTTATGCACGTCAAAGCATTTGAAGGAATGTTGAAAGCAGGAAGTTTACCTTGCAATGTGAAATTTTTAATCGAAGGAGAAGAAGAAGTAGGCTCTTCCAACTTAACTCCTTTTTGCAAAAAGAATAAAAAGAAATTAGCTTGTGATGTCGTCTTAGTTTCTGATACTGGGATCATTTCCAATAAACAACCTTCGATTACAACTGGTCTTCGAGGATTAAGTTATGTTGAAGTCGAAGTGACTGGTCCTAATCGAGATTTACACTCAGGACTTTATGGAGGAGCTGTTGCGAATCCGATTAATATTTTGAGTAAGATGATTGCTTCTTTACATGATAAAAATGGAAAAATTAACATCCCAGGATTTTATTCTGACGTGGTGACGGTGAGCAAAGCGGAAAGAAAAGAAATGAACAAAGCACCTTTTAATTTGAATAATTACAAAAAATCTATCGGGTTAAAAGACATTAGCGGTGAGAAAGGATACACGACTTTGGAGCGAAATTCGATTCGTCCAACTTTGGATGTAAATGGAATTTGGGGAGGATATATTGGTGAGGGTGCGAAGACAGTTTTACCAAGTCAAGCTTTCGCAAAAATCAGTATGCGATTAGTTCCTAATCAAGATCCTGATAAAATTACCAAACTCTTTGCTGCTCATTTCAAAAAAATTGCACCAGACTCAGTTAAGGTAAAAGTGACACCTCACCATGGTGGTGAACCAGCAGTAACTCCAACTGATACAGTTGAATACAAAGCTGCTCACATGGCCATGAAAAAGACCTTTAAAAAAGATCCTATTCCGCAGCGATCAGGCGGAAGTATTCCTATCGTTTCGATGTTTGAAAAAGTATTTGGAGTGAAGACTGTTTTGATGGGATTTGGTTTGGATTCTGATGCAATTCATTCGCCGAATGAACATTATGGTTTGTTTAATTTCTATAGAGGGATAGAGACGATACCTTACTTCTTTGAGTATTATGCGGAGTTGAAAAAGTAGGAATTTTGTTACTATAAAAAAGAAATCCCGAATTTTTGACTAGTCAAAAATTCGGGATTTCTTTTTAAATTTATACTCCATTCTTATCATCTATTTATAAAATGTCATTATTAGAAACCATTCCAAATAATTTAAAGTCGAAGTACAAAATCGTCTACGTACAATATTGTAGTGATCAATTTTATTCATTCAAAACTCATAAAAAATTATGGGGAATTCTATCCAAGGATAATTCTAACCACTTTAAAGTTATTATTCCTCCATCTTTCGATGACGCACATTTTGACATTCGAAGAGAAATTATTGTAGCTGTAAAATATCCAAAAAGCAAATATACTCCCGGTCAAAATTCCTACTATTTATATGATGGCGACGGAAAACTTATTTCTGGATTCCTTAACATTGATCATATTTTCTTTGATAAAAATGGAAATAACATTATTCAAAAAGATAAAAAATTTGGTTTACTCAATGACAAATATGAGCGTACCGTAGATTGCAGATTCACCGAATTAAAATCCATTTCTAAAGGGATTTTTAAAGCAAAAATTTTTCATTTAATAAGTGAGTCTGGTATCTATAAAAATTATGATTTCCAATTCAATGGAATTATAAATATTAAAAATGAAGTACTTGCTAAATTTCATCATCACACAGAAATACTTGATTTAATTTATTTGAACACGGTTATCATTTATGAAAAGGAACGATACTTTTCTTATAATTTGAACTCTTCTGAAAAGAAGGAATTACCCTTTCAAAAAATATTAGAATCTGAGTTTGACTTCCTAAACGATTCTATTCCAATTTATAAATCCGTAGTTAATCTTGATGATCCTAATATTTATCATTACCCATTTGATGCTTATGATTATCATGAACCAATAGAAGGAACGTGGGGTATCATTTCAGCAGATGGGAATATCATTATACCTAATGATTATGATTATATTGAAGTGATTTCAAAAGATTATTTTAGCGTTGCAAAAGGAAAATTTATTTTTACTGAAGATGAGGAAGAATGGACGATTACACTTAAAGGTAT
>CAJQQY010000185.1 GCA_905480595.1 uncultured Saprospiraceae bacterium
TAAATAAAAAAAGGGATCCAGAAAACCAGTTTCTGAACCCTTTTTCTTCTACGTCATCTTAGTAGTATCAGTAATTGTAGAAGCGTTAGGATGATGTTGTTAATGGGTATTGCTAATTTGCAATGGTTAAAACTCATGAAAAGACCGAGGGCTAATTTTCACTTATTCATCTCAGATTCAATCAGACAAGAAAGTGAAACCATCATCATTCCCTTTTTTTATTTTTCTCAAGTAAATCTAAATTGTAAATACAATGAAATTAAAGTAGGTGATTAGCTTTCATTGTTAGGGACACTTCCCTTTTTGCTGGATTTTGAAAGCAAAAACATTCAAAATTAAAAGAAGATAATAATCAGTTATATATTTATTTTATTTTAAATTAAATTTTTTCTTATTATGATGCTAAGGTAAAGTTTTTAGGATCAAATATTAGAATTTACTTTCTCACAAATAACTAACAAAAGTTATTAACATTCGTTAGTTAACTGAAAATCAGTACTTTATGATAATTTTATTAGTGGAATCATTAAGTATATTATAACTTATAAACATATTATTACTATGTGGAAAACTATTTTAGTGATTAAAACACGTTTTAGATAATGTTTATAACTTTTATAAATTAATTTTTAAGATATGTAAATAGCTTGTATTAGTGTTTTAGCAACACATATTAGGATAGTTCCTTCATAGTATTAAAATGAGTGATTTTTACTATTTTGAGCAATCAAATTAAACCAATTATATTATGAAATTTATTTACATTCTGATTCTTTCCTTTTCTATTTTAAATTTTTCCTACAGTCAAAACATATCGAAAAAAACGATGGATGAAACTGTTTATGCCAAGTGGAATACGGTTAAAAGTCCAACGATTTCAAATAATGGCGAGTGGGTAATTTATCAATTGTCTCCAGGAGAGGGAGATACAAAGCTCAAAATTTTTAATGCAAAAAATAAAGAAGAATATACTTTTGATCGAGGTGAAAATGCCAAAGTAACTGACGATTCAAAGTTCGTTCTTTTTAAGATTACTGCACCTGCTGATTCTCTAAAAATGATGAAGCGTAAAAAAGTGAAAAAGAAAGATATGCCCAACGACACTTTGGGGATTTACAATTTGGAGACACGTTCCTTATCTAAAGTTCCAAATGTGAAATCATTTAAAGTGCCTGAAAAATGGAATGGTTATATCGCATATTTAAATGAGGCTCAAGTTTTCGAAAAGGGAGATACAATATCAATTCAACCTAAAAAGAGAGAAACAAAAGATAGTGGTACTCGATTGACGATTCGAGAATTAAAAACGGGTAAAGAAGAATCTTTTACTTATGTGAAAAATTATACACTCTCAGAAGAAGGTGGAAAAATGTTGTTCTCAAGTACTGGAAATGATTCGACTTTTGTTGCGGGAATGTATTGTTATGATTTTTTCCAAAAAGATCTAAAAACACTACACAAAGAAAAAGGAGAATATAAATTTTTGACATTTGATGAAAAAGGAAGTCAAGCAGCTTTCCTTTCCAATGTTGACACAACTGATGCACAAGTTCCTCCATTTCAATTACATTTTTGGGATGGGAAATCTGGGCGTGCTAATGTGATTTTTAATAATGTAAATAGATTGTTAGAAAAAGATTGGATCGTGAGTGAGAACGAAAAATTATCATTTTCAGAAAATGGAAAACGATTGTTTTTTGGAATCGCACCACCGCCGATTTTGCAAGATACAAGCTTACTTGAGGAGGAAATTGTTAACGTAGAAGTTTGGAGTTATACCGATAAAAAATTATACACACGTCAAGAAAATGATTTGAAAGGAGATCGTAATAAAGCCTATTTAACGGCTTATGATATTTCAAAAAAATCATTTTATCAGTTAGCGAATTTAACTGTGGATGATATCAGTTTAGGCGATGAGGGAAATGCAAATATGGTTATGGGATATAACGCAAAACCATATTTAGAAAGGACATCATGGGAAGGTTGGCCTTCATATAAAGACTTGTATATCAAAGAAATAGATGGAGGGGAATGGAAAAAAATTGCAGATGAAATTAGAGGGAATCCTCAAATGTCGCCCAATGCTAAATACATTTATTGGCATAGCGCAGCTGATACAACATGGTTTACTTATTCTTTTTCCAATCAAAAAATAACACAAATTTCGAATAATAAAATTTCGAAGTTTTATGATGAATTGAATGATCGACCAATGCATCCGAGAAGTACAGGAATGGCTGGCTGGACGACTGATGATGAGTACCTTTTGTTGTATGATCGATATGATATCTGGAAAGTTCATCCTGAATATAAAGAACCTCCTGTGCGATTGACGAAGGGGAGGGAAGCGGCTGATCCAACTGTTTATCGTTATATTAGATTAGATCGAGAGGAGCGAAATATTGATTTGCAAAAAGAGGCGATATTGCATTCTTTTAAAGAAAAAAGTAAACAAGAAGGTTACTTGAGTTTCAATTTTTCTAATAAAACAATGAAAAGATTAGTTGGAGGTGATTATGCTTTTAGTCGTCGTCCACAAAAAGCAGAAAATGCAAATGTATTGTTATATACTAAAGAATCTTTTCAACTTTTTCCAGATTTAAGATTAGTGAATGATTTTAAATTTAATAGAGAAACAAAAGTAAGTACTGCTAATCCTCAACAATCTGAATATAAATGGGGAACCATTGAGCCGTATACTTGGACATCGCTTGATGGTCAGGAATTAACAGGTCTGTTGGTCAAACCTGATAATTTTGATCCAAATAAAAAGTATCCGATGTTGGTGAATTTTTACGAAAGAAGTTCACATACTTTACATCGACATCGAGCACCTTATCCTCATCGATCGACTATTAATTATGCTTATTATGCGAATCGAGGTTACCTTATTTTTAATCCTGATGTGCCATACCGAGTAGGTTATCCTGGTGAAAGTGCTTACAATGCGGTGATTCCTGGAGTGACTTCCTTGATCGAAAAAGGATTTGTAGATGCTGATAATATTGGAATGCAAGGGCATAGTTGGGGTGGTTATCAAGCGGCATATATTGTTACCAAATCGAATATTTTTAAATGTGCAGAATCAGGTGCACCGGTGGTCAATATGATCTCTGCTTATGGTGGAATTCGATGGGGAAGTGGAATGAGTCGAGCGTTTCAATATGAACATACGCAAAGTAGAATTGGAGGTACGCCTTGGGATTATCCGATTCGATATATCGAAAATTCTCCGATATTTTTTATTGATAAAATCGAAACACCATTGTTGATTTTGCATAATGATAAAGATGGGGCGGTGCCTTGGTATCAAGGGATTGAATTTTTTAATGCATTGCGACGATTGGGAAAACCTGCTTGGATGTTAAATTATAATGGTGAGCCGCATTGGCCGTTGAAGCTGCAAAATCGTAAGGATTTTAATTTGAGAATGCAACAGTTTTTTGATTTTTACTTGCAAGGAAAACAGAAACCGATGTGGATGGAAAGGGGAGTGCCTGCGATGGAGAAGGGGATTCGGCAGGGGTTTGAGTTCAAGAAGAAATAAAAAATGAATATCCAAACCCAACAAGGAATATCCCATATTCCTTGTTGGGTTTGCAATACTAAGGAGGAGAAACTATTTGAATGTAAAAAGGCTCTTCGCAATACTCATTATCCTTAACTTGTAAATTCAAGGTAAATTCTCTACAAACTCTTCAGTAAACATCTCAAATTTTTTATTAAATCTATATAATAGGCTTTTTTTTAGTTACTTTTACTTTCATATTTTTCATATATCTCCAATTCCGATAAAGTTATTTACTAAGAGGTAAGAGGCACAAACTTATTTCGATCAAATTTTAAATAACTCCTAATTAATATCACTATCTCGAACTGAAGTACTGACAGGTTTCCTGACAGTATAAATATGAGCATACTACCATTGTAGGAATGGTCGAATAAATATTACATCGAGGTGATTAATTTAAAAACTGAACTCCATAACCAATGAATCTTTTTCTTAGATGTACTTCAGATAATATTCAAAAAACAATTTTGTTGCTATTTGCTCTATGTCTATTCCTTAATACTTCCCTTTCCGCACATGGTGATCTAGACATACAAATTGAACGTATTTCAAAACGAATCGAAAAGGATGCAGGTAATGCTAATTTATATATAAAAAGAGGGCAACTCTACGCCCAACACAATGAACCTAAAAAGTCAAAACAAGATTATCTCTTTGCGCGTAATTTAGATGAAAATCTTCTCATCACAGATTTATTATTAGCTCAATTATTTGCTGATAATAATGAAGCAGAGGCTGCTCTTCCCTTCGTCAATTTATTTTTAAAAAATCATTCTAACCATTCGATTGCTCTCATTACGAGAGCAAAAATATATCAGCAAATGAGGCAACCCGAATTGTGTCAAAAGGATTTAGAAAATGCCTTAGCACATTTAGCGGAGCCTAATCCTTCTCATTTTATTTCTATTTCTGAAGCGGTGTTATTGAAGGATGATTCTAATATTACTGAGGCTTTGAGTTGGTTGAAAAAAGGAGAGGAAAGATTTGGTTTTGACATTGTTTTGAAATCAAAGGAGGTAGAATATCATCTCCAAAGTAAGAAGTACAATAATGCGATTTTGACCATTGATGAAATTATGGAACATTTTCAGAGAAAAGAAAAATGGTTATTTCAGAAAGCAACCATATATGAAAAGAGTGGAGAAGTTGACCTAGCTAAAACTCATTATGCTGCTACTTTGGAAGCAATTAATCAACTACCCAAACGAATACAAATGACTTCTAAAATAATTGAACTCGAAGTAAATTCATTAAAACAAATAGAAGTTCTCTCGAAATAAAAAGATTTAATAAGATACTTGAAACGTCATCCCTTGAACCCCTTAATATTTTAAATGCCCTTTGAAATGAAAAAACAATATCTCCATATTATTAAAATTACAATTGTTTTTGTAATTGGATTATTCTTCTCTTTTAATTCTTTTTCTCAAACCATGACTGTGATTCGTGGCCCCTATTTACAAAGTGGAATATCAACAAGTACCATAGTCAAATGGCGTACTTCGAATAGTACTAATAGCCAAGTTTGGTATGGAACAGATGTTAACAGTTTAAACCAAACTGAAGTGGTCAGCGGAATTCGTACGGATCATGAAGTTACTGTTTCTGGGTTGGTGCCTAATACCATTTATTATTATGCAATTGGAGACAGCTTAGCACAGATGGTAGGAGGTAATGGTGATGCTAGTTATTATTTCAAAACAGCACCAACCATAGGATCTTCTCAACCTGTGACTGCATGGATATTAGGAGATTGTGGAACAGCAAGTCTTGATCAAGAATTGGTTCGTGATGCTTATTATAATTACATCGGAAGTAATCATACCGATATGGTTCTAATGTTAGGGGACAATGCATATGATGATGGATTTGATTCGGAGTATCAGGAGGCAATGTTTGATGTTTATCCTGAGAAGTTGAAAAATTCAATATTTTGGTCATGCCCAGGAAATCATGATTATTTTGGTTCAGGACTTAATAATGCATATTACGATATCTTTTCATTTCCAAAAAGTGGAGAAGCAGGAGGTTTAGCCTCCAACACAGAAAAATATTATTCTTTTGATTATGCTAATATACATATCATTTCTTTAGATTCTCATGATGAAAATAGAAGTCCAAATAGTCCCATGTTGACTTGGTTGGAAAATGATTTAGCAGCAACAACTCAAAAATGGATTATTGTGATGTTTCATCATCCTCCCTATTCAAAAGGGTCACATGATTCCGATGATTCTAGTGAAAATCGAATGATAGAAATGAGGGAAAATGTATTACCGATTTGTGAATCTTATGGAGTTGATTTAATTCTTTCAGGACATAGCCATGCTTACGAACGTTCCAAGTTAATCAATGGGCATTATGGATTTTCTAATACTTACGACCCTGCTCTTCATGATATAGATGGAGGAAATGGACAATTAAATGGAACTGGAGCATATCAACAAAATGCTAGTGTAGAAGGTACGGTTTACGTTGTAACAGGTTCTGCAGGAGGAGCATCTCCAGTAGGAAACCATCCAGTAATGCATTTTTCGAAGGAGCAATTGGGATCAACTATTTTGGAAGTGAATGGTAGTCAAATGGATGTGAAATTCTTAAATGAAAATGGTGTAGTGGAAGATTCTTTGACTTTAGTACAAAATGGACAACCTGCTATCAATTGGACGAACCCTACTAATGGAAATCTTTATACCAACTTAAATCCGATAGATTTGAATGTTACTGCATTTGATAGTGATGGTAATGTAACACAGGTTGAATATTTCATAAATGGAGTTTCAATTGGTGTAGATGTCGATGCACCATATTCACGCAGTTGGACACCACCAGCTTATTTGAATTATTTGTTAAAAGCAACGGCGACTGATAATGAAGGGAATACCACTTCGAAGGAAATTACAATTACATTTGATAATAGTCCATCTACAAGTATAGCCATTCAAATAAATGATGGGGATGATGATGCAGAAGAATCAGGAGGTAATATGAATATCAACAATAATGATTTGGAATTGGTTGATGATGGTTCAAACAATCAAACGGTAGGTTTAGTATTTAATAGTTTAAATATTCCTACGGATGCAATAATTACAAATGCATATATTCAATTTACAACTGATGAAACCGATTCTGGATTGACGAATTTGACGGTTCATGGGGAAGCTACAGATAGTTCTTTTTCATTTATAAATACGAATTCTAACATTACTTCTCGTCCAAAAACTGCTGCATCAGTTAATTGGATACCTCCAACTTGGTCTTCTGTAGGAGAGGCAGGATTAGATCAGCAAACTCCTGACTTGAGTACTTTGGTACAAGAAATAATTGATCGTCCTGGCTGGGAACAGGATAATTCTATGGGTTTTATTATTTCAGGAAATGGTACTCGGGTTGCTGAATCTTATAATGGAAGTTCTTCTGATGCAGCGACTCTTCATGTTACCTTTGAACTAAATCTGTGTGCTCCATTCTTCGATGTGGATAATGATGGTTATTGTTCGGATGTTGATTGTGATGATAACGATCCAACTATAAACCCAGGTGCTGTAGAAATTTGTGATGGTATAGATAATAATTGTAATGGTCAAATAGATGAAGGATCAATAAATTCATTTTATGCAGATATAGATAACGATGGATTTGGTGACCCAAATAATTCAATCCAGAACTGTACAGCTCCTATGGGTTATGTTTCCAATAATACAGATTGTGATGATAATGATGGAAGTGTTAATCCAAATGCGACGGAAATCTGTGATGGCATTGATAATAATTGTGATGGCCAGATAGATGAGGGCTTGACTAATACTTATTATGCAGATGTGGATAGTGATGGATTTGGAGATCCCAATAATTCAGTTCAAGCCTGCTCTATTCCATCTGGTTATGTTTCAGATAATTTGGATTGTGATGATAGTGATGGAAGTATTAATCCAAATGGGATAGAAATCTGTGACGGTATCGATAATAATTGTGATGGCCAGATAGATGAAGGATTGACTAGTAATACTTATTATGCAGATGCAGATAGTGATGGATTTGGTGATATTAATAATCCTATCCAAGCCTGTTCAACACCTATAGGTTATGTTTCCGATAATACAGATTGTGATGATAGTAATGTTAATGTAAATCCAAGTGCTACAGAAGTTTGTGATGGTATAGATAATAATTGCGATGGGCAGATAGATGAGGGCTTGATCAATACTTATTATGCAGATACTGATAGCGATGGATATGGAGATATTAATTTTCCTACTCAAGCCTGCTCACCTCCAGCAGGTTATGTTTCTGATAATACAGATTGCGATGATAGTGCTGGAAGTGTTAATCCAGGTGCACCAGAAATTTGTGATGGCCTAGATAATAATTGTAATGGTCAAGTAGACGAGGGATTAATTTTTAATACTTATTATATAGATGTAGATAGTGATGGATTTGGTGATTCAAGTAATTCAGTTGAGGCCTGTTCAACTCCATCGGGTTATGTTTCCAATAATACAGATTGCAATGATAATGATGGAAGTCTTAATCCAAGTGCACCTGAACTTTGTGATGGTATTGACAATAATTGTGATGGTCAGGTAGACGAGGGATTGATCTTTAATACTTATTATGTAGATTCAGATAGTGATGGTTTTGGCGATCCAAATAATTCATTACTGGCCTGTTCAACTCCATCAGGATATGTTTCTGATAATACAGATTGTGATGATACCGCTTCCAATATTTATATCGGAGCCACTTGTGATGATAACAATCAATTTACCATTGATGACTTACGACAGCAACTGTGTATGTGTAGGTACACCTCTTATTATTCCTCCTACGGTAAGTTGGGCACAACCAACTGAGGGACAGTTTTTTACTAATTTAAATCCAATAACATTGAATGTCGAAGCTTCTGACCTCGATGGTAGTGTAGCGGAGGTTGAATATTTTGTAAATGGAGTTTCAGTTGGAGTAGATTTAGTTGCGCCTTATTCAATCAGTTGGACAACACTAGCGTATGGGAGTTATTTGTTAAAAGCTACGGCTACTGACGATGCTGGAAATACTAGTTCATCGGAAATTTCTATTCTTTTTCAAGATATCAGTCCTGTAAATATCGCAGTACAAATAAATGCTGGAGATGATGATGCAGAAGAATCGGGAGGTAGTATGGGACTCTCTAGTAGTGATTTGGAAATGGTAGAGGATGGTTCGGATGATCAAATAGTTGGTTTAGTATTTAATGGAATAAATATTCCTACAGGTGTAGTAATCTCAACTGCTTATATTCAATTTACTACCGATGAGGTAGAGTCTGGGTCTACTAACTTGACAATTCATGGAGAAGATACAGATAACTCATTATCTTTTACTTCATCGAATTCTAATATTACTTCCCGACCTACTACTTCTGCTTCAGTTAATTGGATACCATCAGCTTGGTCTATTATAGGAGAGGCTGGGTTGAATCAGCAAACTCCTGATTTGAGTACTTTGGTGCAAGAAATTATAGATCGTCCTGGATGGGGACAAAATAATTCTATGGGTTTTATCATCTCAGGTGTTGGAGTTAGGGTTGCCGAATCTTATAATGGAAGTCCTGCCGATGCCGCAACCCTTCATGTTACTTTTGAAATAAACCCATGTGCACCATTACTTGATGCAGATAATGATGGCTTTTGTTCTGATATTGATTGCGATGATACCAATCCAAATATAAACACTAGTGCGATAGAAATTTGTGATGGTATAGATAATAATTGTGATGGTCAAATAGATGAAGGAGTATTGATAACCTTTTACGCAGATGCGGATAGTGATGGATTTGGTGATCCAAGTAATACAGTTCAAGCCTGTACCGTTCCATCAGGTTATGTTTCTGATAATACAGATTGTGATGATAGTAATGGAAGTGTTAATCCAAGTGTAACGGAAATCTGTGATGGTATAGATAATAATTGTGATGGCCAGATAGATGAAGGATTGATAAATACTTATTATGCAGATGTTGATAGTGATGGATTTGGTGATTTAAATAATTCAATTCAGGGGTGTACAGCTCCACCAGGTTATGTTTCTGATAATACAGATTGCGATGATAGTGATGGAAGTGTTAATCCAAGCGCAACGGAAATCTGTGATGGCATTGATAATAATTGTGATGGTCAGATAGATGAGGGTTTACTTAATACTTATTATTCAGATGTAGATAGTGATGGATTTGGTGATTTTAATAATTCAGTTCAAGCTTGTTCTACTCCATCAGGTTATGTTTCCGATAATACAGATTGTGATGATAGTGATGGAAGTGTTAATCCAAGTGCTACAGAAATTTGTGATGGCATAGATAATGATTGTGATGGGCAGATAGATGAGGATTTGCTTAATACTTATTATGGAGATACAGATAGTGATGGATTTGGTGATATTAATAATTTCATTCAGGCTTGTTCAGCTCCATCGGGTTATGTTTCCGACAATACGGATTGCGATGATAGTGATGGAAATGTTAATCCAAGTGCAACAGAAATTTGCGATGGTATAGATAATAATTGTGATGGCCAAATAGATGAGGGCTTGACCATTACTTATTATTCAGATGTAGATAGTGATGGATTTGGTGATCCAAATAATACAGTTCAAGCTTGTTCGGTTCCATCGGGTTATGTTTCTGATAATACGGATTGTGATGATAGTGATGGAAGTATTAATCCAACTGTAACGGAAGTCTGCGATGGGATAGATAATAATTGTGATGGCCAAATAGATGAAGGAGTTTTGATTTTATATTATGCAGATACAGATAGTGATGGATTTGGTGATCCAAATAATACAATTCAAGCTTGTTCAGTTCCAACTGGTTATGTTTCCGATAATACAGATTGTAATGATAGTAATGGCAATGTTAATCCAGGTGCAACGGAAATCTGTGATGACATCGATAATAATTGTGATGGCCAAATAGATGAAGGCTTGATTAATAATACTTATTATGCAGATACAGATAGTGATGGATTTGGCGACCTAAATAATTCAACACAAGATTGTTCAGCTCCAGCGGGATATGTTTCAGATAATACAGATTGTGATGATACTGATTCCAATATTTATATTGGAGCTTCTTGTAATGATGGCAATCCAAATACAATTAATGACATTTACAATAGTAATTGTATTTGTATAGGTGTGCCACCAATTATTCCACCTACGGTCACTTGGATAAATCCAATTAATGGGCAAGCTTATACCAACTTAAATCCGATAGCATTAAATGTGAATGCTTTCGATATAGATGGAAGTATAGCGCAGGTTGAATATTTTGTAAATGGAGTTTCAATTGGAATAGATGTGGTTGCGCCTTATTCGATCAGTTGGATTCCACCGACGTATGGGAATTTTTTATTAAAAGCCACAGCTACCGATAACGATGGAAATACTAGTTCAGAGGAAATTTCTATTCTACTTCAAGATATCACACCTGTAGATATAGTTGTTCAAATAAATGCAGGAGATGACGATGCCGAAGAATCAGGGGGCGGGGTGAACCTATCTAGTAGTGATTTGGAATTGGTTGATGAAGATCAAGATAACCAAACAGTAGGTTTAGTATTTAATGGAATAAATATTCCATCAGGTGCAACAATAACAAATGCTTATATTCAATTTACAACCGATGAGACAGAGTCTACGTCTACCAATTTGACAATTAATGGAGAAGATACAGATAACTCATTATCTTTTACCTCATCGAATTCTAATATTACTTCCCGACCAACAACTTCTGCTTTAATCAATTGGATACCACCAGGCTGGTCTTCAATAGGAGAGGCTGGACCA
>CAJQQY010000186.1 GCA_905480595.1 uncultured Saprospiraceae bacterium
TATGAAATTAGACATATTAGTTACTTTTGCCATACATTAAAGGGAAATTTAAAACAATACGAGGTAAAAAAACGTATTAAGATGTTTAAAAGTAGCGCCACAATAATAAATATTGAAACACGATGAAGTTAACAAAAGTTGTCAAACGTATATTCAGCACTATCCTAGTACTAGTTATTCTAGTTATTGGAGTAGCAATTGCTGTTCCTTATTTTTTCAAAGACGAAATTTTGGTAAAAATAAAGGAAGAAGCGAATAATACATTAAATGCTAAAGTCGATTTCGCAGATGTAAATCTATCTCTTTTGCGAAACTTTCCTGACTTCAGTTTTCAAATGGATAAATTAAGTGTGATCGGAGTGGAGGAATTTGAGGGTATGAATTTAGTCAAAGCAGAAAATATTGATTTCACATTAGACTTAATGTCTGTGATTAAATCTGATCGACCAATAGAAATTCAATCTATCACATTTGATCAACCAGAAGTTAATATTCTAATTCTAAAAAATGGTAAAGCCAATTATGATATTGTAATTCCTAGTGAGCCTACTAATGAAGCATCCGCTGAATATGATTTTGTAATTCAATTGAAAAAATATGCTATTAACGAAGGGAACTTCACTTACGATGATAGAGCCGGCAATATGTTTTTGGAATTAAAAAACCTAAAACATCAAGGTCGTGGAGATTTCACACAAGACGTATTTGATCTAGCTACAAAAACTAATGTGGAGCAATTATCTGCAACTAGTGGTGGTGTTCGATACCTAAAAAAAGCAAATACAAAACTTGATGCAACTTTCAACATTGATCTTCCTAACAATACATACACGTTAAAGAATAATGATCTTCAAATTAATGCAATGAAATTATTGGCAGATGGTTTTGTCCAATTACAGGAAAATGAGGATATCAATATTGACTTTACTTTTAATACACCTAAAAATGATTTTAAAAATTTATTGTCTTTAGTTCCTAGTGCTTACACCAGCGATTTTTCAGAAGTACAGACTGATGGAAAAATGGCATTTAATGGATACGTAAAAGGAATTTATAATGGTCAAAAGGAAAAACTTCCAGCGTTTAAAATTAGCTTAGATGTTGATCAAGGTAGTTTCAAATATCCAGATTTACCTTCTGGCTTTAATAATATTATTGCCAAAATAAATGTCGAAAGTCCAAGTTCAAACCTGGATAAAATGAAAATCGATATTCCTAATTTCAAGTTTGCCATGGGTGGAAAACCTTTCGAAGGTCGATTCAAATTGACTACTCCTATTTCAGATCCAAACATTGATACTAAGGTCAAAGGAACAATTGATTTGGCAGAAATCAACAAAGCATTTCCAATAGAAGGAGTAACGGAATTATCAGGAATTATTGATGCTGACTTTACTGCGCAAACTCGATATTCAACCTTGGAAAAAGGGGAATATGAGGATGCTAGTGTAAGCGGTAGTTCCAGTATTACAAATCTAATATATGATGCGGAAGGAATTCCAAAAGTATTCATTTCCGAAGCTCAGGCGAACCTTTCTCCTAAAAAAATTGAAGTCAACAATTTTAATGGAAAATTAGGAAAAAGTGATCTTCAAATTTCAGGGCAATTGGATAACATCTTAGCCTATTTTTCTCCTAATAAAACTTTAACAGGAGATGTAAAGTTGAGGTCTAAATATTTCAATGTTGATGAATTAATGACCGAAATAGCTGAAGAATCTGAAGTTGCTGCTGATCCTAAAACTGAAGTGGAAATTTTCAATAGATTCAAGTTCATCGTTGATGCAAAAATTGGAAAAATCGATTATGATATTTACCAATTAGACAAGTCAAGTGCTAAAGGAATATTCACGTCTAACGAATTGATAGTCAAGGACTTTGAAACAAAAATAGGAGAAAGTGATATAAGTGGAAGTGGAAATTTAACCAATGTTTTTAATTATATTTTTGAAAACCAAACGCTAGGTGGTGAGTTTGCTATGAACTCAAATTTCTTTGATTTAAATCCATTTATGGAGGAAACTGAGACACCAAAAGCTAAGACAATCGCTAATGAAAATATAGAGGAATACGAGCCAATTGTTATCCCTGACAATGTGGATATTAACATTAATGCAAATATCAAAAAGCTAACTTACACTAACCTTAATTTAAAAGATTTTAGAGGTGATTTAGCGGTAAAAGATAGTAAGGTTCAAATGTCAAATGTGAATGCTAGAACACTAGGTGGGAAGTTTGAAGCAGATGGATATTATGATACAACGGTTCCTGAAAAACCGAAATATAAATTAACTTATGATGTTCAAAGTTTTGATTTTAAATCATCATTTGATCAATTAAATACGGTCAAAACACTTGCTCCAATTGCTCAACATATTAAAGGAAACTATTCCACTCGAATGAGTTTAGAAGGGGTCTTGGGAAAGGATTTGATGCCTGATTTGACCACTCTAACTGCTGAAGGTTTTTTACAAACAGTTAATGGAGTGATAGAAGATTTCGCTCCATTGAAGAAGATTGGAGAAGCGCTAAATATTAAAAAATTAGCGAATCATAAAATTGATTTAAAAGGGACAAAAAATTGGTTTGAAGTAAAAGAAGGAAAAGTTCTAATTAAAGAATTTCCATTAAAGGTTCAAGGAATTGATATGATGATTGGAGGAAGTCATGGAATAACCCAAGACATTGATTATGACATCAAAGCAAAAATTCCAATGAAATTAATCGATCAAAATGCAGTCGGGGCTGCAGCTAAAAAAGGATTAGGAATCTTAAATGATCAAGCTTCAAAGCTAGGATTGAATATCAAAGAGAAAGAATTTGTCAATGTAAAAATCAAATTGACTGGGTCTATGACAGACCCAAAAGTCCAATTTAGTTTAATTGGAAGTGGTGGTGCAACGGTCAAAGATGCTATTACTGAAAAAATTGATGATGCTAAGAAGGTAGTTGAAACAGAAGTTAAAGAAGTCATCGAAGATAAAAAAGAAGACTTAGATAAAGCCGTAGCTGAAAGAAAAGCTCAACTTGAAAAAGAAGCTAATAATCAAATTGCACGATTGAAAGCTGGCGCTGAAAAGAGTGCTGCTAAAATTAGAGCAGAAGGAAAATCAGCTGCTAATACAGTTAAAATTGAAGGCTACAAACAAGCTGATCTTCTTGTTGAAAAAGCGGGTTCTAATATTCTAAAAAAACGAGCTGCTCAAGTTGCTGCTAAAAAACTTAAAACAGAAACTGATAAAAAGGCGCAACAGGTCGAAGACAAGGCAAATGAAAATGCTGATAAAGTCATCAAGGAAGCTGATCAAAAAGCGCTGCAAATCAAAAAAGAATATCAAAAGAAAATTGATGCAGTAACCATTGATAATATTAAAAAATAGCTTTAAAGGCTAACTAGATTAAAAGCGGTAAGAAAAATTGATTTTCTTACCGCTTTTCTTTTGCTAAAACTTCCCCACCTTTTTCTATTTTTGCAAAAAATTTCATTTACAAATTTTCAAATCAAAAATATGCTAACTGCAATTTCGCCAATCGATGGCCGATACCACGAGAAGACCAAAGAACTTTCCGATTATTTTTCTGAATATGCTTTAATCAAATATCGAGTCTTTGTGGAGATTCAATATTTTATCGCTTTGTGTCAACATCCTTTGCCACAATTGGCGGGATTTGATTTGGACAAAGTAGATAAATTGAATGATATTTTTGAGAATTTTAATTTACAAGATGCTTTATACATCAAAAAAATTGAAAGGACTACTAATCATGATGTAAAAGCTGTTGAGTATTTTTTGAAAGAAAAATTTGACGAAATTGGTATTTCTGAATATAAGGAATTTATCCATTTTGGATTGACTTCTCAAGATATCAATAATACGGCTACTCCTCTTTTGTTAATGCATTCTATGGAGCGAGTTTATTTGCCCTTTTTCAAAAAAATTAGAAACGCTATAAATGATTTAGCCATGGAATGGGCGGGAATTCCAATGTTAGCTAAAACTCATGGTCAACCTGCCTCTCCTACTCGATTAGGAAAAGAAATGAAAGTATTTGTAGAACGGCTAGACAATCAATTGAAATTATTGAACCAAGTTCCTTTCACCGCTAAGTTTGGAGGTGCTACAGGAAACTTCAATGCACATCATGTCGCTTATGCTTCGATTGATTGGCAAAATTTTGGGAATCATTTTGTGACTGAATACCTCGGTTTAGAGAGATTACAATTCACCACTCAAATTGCTCATTACGATAATTTAGCTGCAGTTTTCCAAGGAATAAAAAGAATCAATACTATCCTTTTGGATTTTTGTCGAGACATTTGGACTTATGTTTCTATGGAATATTTTAAGCAAAAAACGATCAAGGGAGAAATTGGTTCTTCAGCGATGCCTCACAAAGTAAACCCAATTGACTTTGAAAATGCTGAAGGAAATTTAGGCATTGCAAATGCAATTTTGACTCATTTAGCGGACAAACTTCCTATCTCAAGATTACAAAGAGATTTAACTGATAGTACTGTTTTAAGAAACGTCGGAGTCCCAATTGGCCATACTTTAATTGCTTTCCGTTCTATTGAAAAAGGAATTGGGAAATTACTTTTGAATGAAGCAAAATTAAATGAAGACCTCGAAAACAATTGGATGGTAGTTGCTGAAGCTATTCAAAATATTCTTCGTCGAGAAGGCTTTGATAAACCTTACGAAGCACTTTTAAATCTTACGAGAGGAAAAGCAAGTGTAACTAAACAAGACATTCACGAGTTCATCGAAACCCTTGATGTCGCTCCAATAGTAAAAGAAGAATTAAAAGTAATTACTCCTCAAAATTACGTAGGAATATAAAAAACTATTTATTCCGTGACTCGGTTTAAAACTCGGGGCACGGATATATTCAAACATATCTCTACTTTGAAAAACTAAAATTATGAAACAGTATTTTCCAAAATCAATTCTATTCCTAATTCTCTTTTCTTCAATTCTTGCTTGCAAAACGCAAAACCAAACAACCACGAACAACGCAACTTCCACTTTCCAAAACATAGGATCTAAATCAATAAGCCAAGTTGATTCAACTCAAGTTTTAGCAGATATAAAATACCTCGCCTCTGATGAATTAAAAGGGAGAAGAAGTGGAGAAAAAGGAAATGAAGTTGCCCGTGAGTATATTGTTACAAGATTTGAAAAATTAGGTTTGGAAAAGTTTAATGATACTTATTTACAACCATTTAGTTTCTACAAGCGATTTACAAAAAAAGTATATGATTGTAATAATATCATTGGAAAAATAACAGGAACTAAGCATCCTGAAAAATATATTGTTCTGACCGCTCATTACGATCATGTTGGAGAAAAGAATGATAAAATATACAATGGAGCTGATGATAATGCCTCAGGAATTTCAGGCATTCTGGCTGCAGCGGCTTTTTACAAAAAAAATCCACCGAAACATTCAATAATAATCATTGCTTTTGACGCAGAAGAATTAGGATTGGAAGGTGCCAAACATTTTGTTGACCACTCACCTGTTGCTATTGAGAATATTTTGATGAATGTCAACCTTGATATGATTAGTAGAAATGATAAAAATGAAATCTACATTTGTGGGACTCATCATTACCCAATTCTCAAAGAAAAACTAGGTGACATCAATGCAAAATCTCCTTTAAATGTTTTATTGGGACATGACACTCCTGATTTAGGGTTTAACGATTGGACAAATTCTTCAGACCATGGTCCTTTTCATAAAAAGGAAATTCCATTTATCTACCTAGGAGTTGAAGATCATAAAGATTATCATAAACCTTCAGATACCTTCGAGAATATCGATCCATCCTTCTTGTATCAATCAACAAATCTTGTTTTAGAAATCTTAAAATCGTTCGATCAATAGAACTAAAAAAGATGTGACTTTTTATAGGTTTTAAGTCTTAAAATTGAAAACATATTTAAAGCCCAGTTTCTAAATTGGGTTTTTATCTAAAATTTATTCCCAACTCTTTATCTTAACAAAATTTTCAAAACAAGGATACACTAGTTTTGGATTATTTTGTTTTATACCCAAACAAAAAGAACGGAGTAAATACCTGTATACCCTAAATTAAAATAGTCGTGCTAGAGTTTAGCACGACTATCTTTTTTATATAACTAGATTAAAAAGAATGGTATTCTTTCGAATTACATCATTTTTAAAGCTTTCACTAAATACGTTAATGAGAACGGCATGGCTAACCAAAACCACTCATTTACCCAAATCAACATCGCAATCATTACAACTGTTGAAATTAAAAATAAAAGCCAATCTGTTTTTGATGAAGAAGTTTCTTCTTGATTCATGATAAATTTATTTTTGTTGCCGCAAATCTATAAAAGGTTTTTCAAAAAAGCTAATACAATTGAGCAAATTACGTGGTCTTCTATTATTTTTTTTCCACAATAAAAAATCCTCTCCTGCTTTATCTATCTAATTAGTGTAAAATCCTTTATTTCATTAAAAAACTGGCGATTATTTCCATCAACTATTTCGTATTGAACGGAATAAACAAATACATCTGTAGGCATCGGAAAACCATTAATAGTTCCATCCCAAGGTTTGGTATATTCGAAAGTATCATAAACCGTTTCCCCCCACCGATCATAAATTACCATTCGATAATCAGCTATTTGTTGATCACAAATCACTACAGGTTGAAAAGTATCATTTAATCCATCTCCATCTGGTGTAAATGCATTTGGGAATCTCAATTCACACCCACAAGGGTTAACTGTCAATCTAAAAACGGTAATACTATCACAACCTTGGGAACTAATTAATGTATCGATAAAATTAAAAATCTCCGTAGTCAAAACAGATTCAGCGTAAACCTCCCCATTTATTTCTACAGGTTCATTATTGCAAACCGTCGTATCTTGAAAAAAAGGCGCACCATTATAAATAGTAACCTCTTGAATCATCGTATCTGATTCGCAGTCATTCGAAACAATTAATTGTACCACAAAATCACCAAATCCTGAAAAATTAAATTCCGGATCTTGTTCATCTGACACAGCCATTCCATTATCAAAATCCCAGCTCCATGAAGTTATATTGCCAACAGACAAATCGGTGAACATAACAGTTTGAAACAAACAAGCATTTTCGAAAGTAAAATTAGCTTCAACTGGATCACTAGAAATGTTTGAATATCCATTTTGAGGAAAAGAAAAACAAAGAGAAATTGTAAAAAATAGAATCAGTTTTTTCATATCTTTTTTTTGAAAAAATAGATGTTGGAAATTTTAAAAATCATCATATATTGCAGAAAAATCAAATATCATGCTCAATTGTCAAAAGGATAAATTCAACCTTTCAGATGACGTAAGTTATATAAATTGTGCTTACATGTCTCCTAATTTGAAAACTGTAGAAGAAGCTGGAATAAAAGCCATTTATAAAAAAAGTCAACCTTGGAAAATTACTCGTGCTGATTTTTTTGATCCAGTAGAACAAGTTAAAAGTACTTTTGCAAAATTGATTAATTGTCCTGATCCTCAGCGAATTGCACCAATTCCATCAGCTTCCTATGGTATTGCAAATGTAGTCAAAAACATTCACGCAACTTCCAAAAATAACATCGTACTTGCTGACGAAGGTTTTCCTTCTAACTTCTATTCCTGGAAAAAATTATCTGATGAAACTGGTGTAGAAATTAGACTCATTTCTTCTCCTAATATTGAAATATCAAATGCTAGAATTTGGAATGAGAATCTTTTAAATGCAATCGATGAAAATACAATTGCTGTTTCCTTGGGAAATGTTCATTGGGCGGATGGGACTCTTTTTGATTTGAAAAAATTAAGAGCAAAAACTTCCGAAAATGATGCATTTCTAATCGTTGATGGAACACAATCTGTTGGCGCATACCCTCTTGACATTCAAGAAGTTAAGCTAGATGCTTTAATTTGTGCTGGGTATAAATGGTTATTAGGTCCCTACGTTTCAGGTGTAGGATATTACGGAGAAAAATTTGACAAAGGGACTCCTATTGAAGAAAATTGGATTAATAGATTAGACAGCCATCAATTCGAAAACTTAGTTAATTATCAACCTGAATACAAATCACTAGCCAACCGATATGCTATGGGCGAACAAAGCAATTTTGTAGGTGTTCCTATGCTGCAAAAATCACTCGAACAAATTCTCGATTGGGGCGTAGAAAATATCCAAAATTATTGTAAAAACATTTCCAAAAATTCGATTCATGAACTTCAGGAAATGGGGTGTCAATTAGAAGAAGAGGCATTTCGTGCTCCCCATTTATTTGGTGTACGGCTCTCTAAAAAAATGGACATGGAAAAACTGAAAGCTAATTTTGAAAAAAATAATGTAAAAGTTTCCCTGCGTGGAAATGCAATTCGAATTGCCCCTCACGTTTATAATACTTCAGAGGACTTCGAAAAATTAACGACTTGCTTTAAAAATTCTATTTCACAAAAAACTATCTTTTAAAATAAAAAAAATGAATATTTCAAAAATATTAGGAATCACATTTTTTGTGATTTTACTCGCAGGTGGATTCTACCTTTACAAACAAGCATCTAATCTCGAATATCCAGAATTCGTTCGCCTAGAAAACATTAAATTTAAGAATGTAACATTACCTCCGGATTTAAAATTAACCTTTACTTCAGATGCTGTAATTAGTAATCCGAATCCATATGCATTGACTATTTCAAAAGTAGAATTTGATGTATTAGTAGATGGAGAAAAGACAACACACATTAAACAAGATTTGGAAATTGAAATGGCTCCGGAAGCAGATTTTTCTTTGCCACTTAGTTTTGAAGTTCCAATTGGCCAAAAAGAATTTTTCAAAAACTTCAAAAATATGTTAAACGGAGCTTGGAAAAAACAATCAATCAAAATTAGATCAATTGGGGATATTACAATTCGCCAATCAAGAGTACAATTTGATATTCCTTTCGATTATGATGATGAATATCGATTGGAAGATTACCTTTAATTTTATTTTGACGCAGGCTTTTTATGACTAATTATGACCTAATATTTTCTCTTTGTGTTTAGTGGTTTCCTACAAAAAAAGCATAAAAAGTCTGCGTCAAAAGAAAACAATGAAAACATAAGTCAAAATCAAAATATAAAAAACCAAATTCTCGTTTTGTCATTTTGATTTTAAAAGGGATTGAACTTTTGATCTTGATTAATTATCTTTGCATTTTTAACCTGATTCACATCTAACTAATCTCCTTTATTTTTGCTCTTTTTGCAATTGAAATTTTATGTATCTTGTACATACTTAATACTATGACCAACACTACTTTTGCCATGAAAAATTGCGTTTTTCTTTTTCTGTTATTTATCTGTCTGTCTTCTTTAAAAGCTGATGATAACAAACCTACCTTTCACGATGTTCCAGCTCTTTCAGGTGATAATATTGTCACGCTCCTTTCTAGGTATCAATTAAATGATCACCGTTGCAATTTCGAGCAATTTCACGCTTTAAATAAGACTAATCAGAGTAGCAAGTTAAAGGCTGGAAAAAAATATAAAATCCCTGTTTTGATATACAAATACAATGGTAAAAGTATTAGAACTACAGTTGGATTAACTGAATGGGCACAAGCTATCCGAATTAAAGAATACAATGAATACTTATTAGAAAGTGAATTAAGACGTAAAACTGTGGTCAATAGTCAAATCCTTTGGGTTCCTTTTCATGAGTTGAATTGTGTAGATGAAAAAGTAAATCCCAATGAAATAGTTGTTCATCAAAAAGCAGTAAAAACTGAAAAGAAATATAAAGAAGCTCGTCGGTTTGGAATTTTTGGAAAAAAGTATGCCCACGTTCCAGTTGCCAGTAATCGATTAAAAGGTAAGGTCTTTTATATCGTCAGCGGTCATGGCGGCCCTGACCCTGGAGCGATTGGAAAAAGAGGTAAAATGAATATGTGTGAGGACGAATATGCTTATGACATTTCTCTTCGACTCACTCGTAATCTGATCGCTCATGGTGCAGTTGCATATATGATTACTAGAGACCCTGATGATGGAATTCGAGATGATAATTTATTGCGTTGCGACCAAGATGAATATTGTTATGGTGATTATGCTATTCCTCGTTCTCAAAAACAAAGATTATTTCAACGCTCTAATGCAATTAATACTTTATATCAAAAATATAAAAGCATGGGTGTCAAAGATAAAGATCAAACGACTATCATCCTTCATATTGATTCAAGAGGAAAAGGACAACGAGCTGATGTTTTCTTCTACCACTACCCTGGTAGTTATACAAGTTTAGCTTTAGCCAAAAAAATTAAAAATAAACTTTCTGCTAAGTATAAAAAATATAGAAGAAACGGACAATATCATGGCACTATCAAAGAAAGGGATTTACATATGCTTCGCGAAACTAAAGGTAAATCTGTTTACATTGAACTCGGAAATATTCGGAATCGAGATGATCAGCAACGATTTCTAAAAGATAACCGACAAGCCTTGGCAAATTGGATGTACGAAGCATTAGCTTTTTAGAGGTAGCAGGACTCTCCTGAGTACTGCATAAAATGCATCAAAACTATCTACACAAAACCAAAAATAAAAGAAAATTCTACCTGCGAATATTTCGACTAGGAAGCACATCAATTTATCTTTAGATATAATACTCAGACGAACTTAATGGATTTATTATTCTCTACAGAAGTTTATGAGGAGAACACTCAAAATTTTTGGAACATTATGCGAGTGGGATTTCAAACTCCAGATGCTATCTGTAATTTACAATTCATCCTGAAAAATCAACAACTCATCTGAAAGTACTTTTAATTATAATTAGAAACTCCCATCTTGAAATCAAGTCAATGGTCTATAGCCCATTTGATTTTCGTTTTATAATAAATAGTTTGGGTTAAGGATGAACCAATTTGAAAATTGCTTCATCCTTTTTTTTGGCTTTTTTAAGAATGAAAAAAATCAACTAATCTTCGTAAATTTATTTTATGGCTTATGTAAAAAACACATTAGGGTTTAATGACAAATGGTTAATGTTGGCTGGTATTCCAATCATTGCCTTCGTTATTAATATCATTATGCTTCCTGAGCTTTTTTCAGAAAATAAACTATCCTTTTTAAAAAGATGTTATACAATAGGAATCCTCTATACTTTAACCTATTGGATTATATTTCGCTATGTTACTGCATTTTTGTTAAACCAATTCTCTGAAGAAAATCAAATTTGGAAAAGGTTATTCTCTCAAATTGTTTTGATGATCGCTGGGTATTTTTTAATAAAAATTGTACTTGGAAATTTAATAGATTTTTGTATTCCTGATGATTGGATCAGAGAACCAAAGGGTGGTATTTCAGAGGTGATAGGAAGCTTTATGTCTATCTTTTTAATTTGGGCAATTTACGAAGGGATTATTTTTTATACGAAATTGCAAAAGTCAATTCAGGAAAAAGAACAACTTCAAAGAGAAAATATTCAAAGTCAATTAGAAGGATTGAAGAACCAAGTTAACCCGCATTTCCTCTTCAATAGTTTAAATACATTGACTTATCTAATTCCTGAAGAACCTAACAAAGCAGTTAGTTTCGTTCAAAAACTTTCAAAAGTATATCGGTATATTTTAGAAATTAGAGATCAAAAAATAGTTACCATCAACGAGGAGTTGGAATTTTTAAACGCCTATATATTCTTACTAAAAGAACGATTCGGAGAGAACCTAAATATCGATATTGACATTCCAAAAGAATACCATCAAAGAAAAATTGTCCCGCTTTCTTTGCAGATATTATTTGAAAATGTCATCAAACATAACATTATATCTACAAAAAAGCCCTTGATAATAAAAGTGTCAATTGAAAAGGATAAATTGATTATCAAAAATAATTTACAGAAAAAAAACCAGGTCATTTCATCCACAAATATGGGGCTGCAAAACATTAAAAATCGGTATCAATTTTTTACAAAAAAAGAAGTTGATGTGATTGTAACCGCTGATTCATTTTTAGTTGCGCTTCCTTTAGTAGATCAAATTGTTTCAGAAAAAGAAAACGCTAAAAAAACTTTAAGTATATGAAAACTCTCATTATTGAAGACGAGCGTCCAGCTGCACTTCGTTTAAAAAAACTCATTAAAGAGTGTGCTCCAAAGGCTGAAATTTTAGAGGTCATTGATAGCGTTGAAGATGCTGTGAAATGGTTAAATACCTTTGAACAACCAGATTTAATTTTTATGGATATTCAACTGGCAGATGGTTTGAGTTTTGATATTTTTCAACAAACTACAATTAAATCTCCAGTAATTTTCACCACAGCATATGATCAATACTCCTTAAAAGCTTTTAAAGTAAATAGTGTCGATTATTTACTTAAACCTATTGATCCTGAGGAACTTACCAAGGCTATGAAAAAGTTTGAAGAAATATTTAAAAAACCTCAAACTTATGATTCATCTGCCATCCAAGCTCTTTTAAATAATATTCAAAGTAAAAAGTATAAGGAAAGATTTTTAGTGAAAACAGGTCAAGAGTTTTCATACATTCCAATCAATGATATTGCATATTTTTACTCCGAAGACAAAATTGTATGTGCTAAAAATGTCAATGGAAAAAGACATATTTTAGATTACACCCTTGATCAATTAGAAGAATGTTTGGATCCTGATTTTCATTTTAGAATCAATAGAAAATATATTGCAAAGCTTTCTTCGATCAATAAAATTAATACCTATTTTAATAGTCGTCTTAAATTAGAATTACTTCCAAGTCCTAATGATGATGTAATTGTGAGTCGAGAAAGAGTTGGAAATTTTAAAGGATGGTTAGATAAATAATAGAGTCTAATTCACAAGGTGATTTTGAGTCACCTTGTGAATATAACAACCTAAAAACTAGGAAAACTTTTTTATCAATCTAAACATAAATTCCACCCCTTTATTTAATTGATCTTTTTCAATAAATTCATTCGCTCGATGTGCTTGAGCAATATCTCCAGGTCCACAAATTACTGTCTCAAATCCTGCATTCGAAAATTGTCCTGCTTCAGCAGCATAGGCAACTGTAGTCAATTCTTGCATTCCTGATAATTCTTGAATCAAAGGGACAACTGATAAATGTTCAGGGGTGTCCAATGGAGGAACATCAGAATGATCTAGTTCAGTTTTTATTTTAAAACCTAGAAATTTCGATTGATTACACTTTTCTAAATCTCGACAGTATGCCTTGAATTCAGCAAGGATCTCTGTGCTCTTATCCATTGGAATAACTCGACAGTCCCAATTAAAACTTGCTTTATCTGATATTACATTTGGAGCAATTCCACTTCGTTCAAATATCCCACAATGAATTGAAGTATGCGGAGGGGAAAATCTTTCATCTATCCTTCCCTCTGCGACCAAGCGGTTCATCTTATCTTCCAACCATAAAATTAAGCGTGCAGCTTCATTGATCGCACTTACTTCTTTTCTAATCCCGCTACTATGTCCTGCAGACCCATTGACATGGGTTTTGTAAACGACTATTCCTTTTTGACCAACAACTGGTTGCATCATTGATGGTTCTCCAATGATAGCATATTTGGGTTTTTCAGAATAAGTAGTTTTGATATGTTCTGCTAATTCTGGAGCAGCCAAACAACCTATTTCTTCATCATAAGAAAAAGCAAAATAGATTGGTTTTTTCAAATCCGCTTTTTTCATTTCAGGAAGTGCGGCTAAGCAACATGCTAAAAATCCTTTCATATCACAAGAGCCACGAGCATATAATTTCCCATCATTTTTATCAGTCAAAACAAAAGGATCTGTCACCCAAGCTTGTCCCTCAACAGGAACCACATCTTGGTGTCCAGAAAGAATCACGCCTCCATCAACAGCTGGGCCAATTCGGCAATGTATAGATCTTTTGTTGCCTTCTTCATTTGGAACATTAGTAAATTCTACTCCATGCTCTGTTAGATATTTTTCAATCCATTCAGCTATTGGAATATTGCTTTGTCCACCGAGTACAGGAAATGAAACTAATTTTGAAAGAATTTCTACGGCCTTCTTTTGACTTTTCTTTAAAGTCATCTCAACTGTTTCTGTCATTTTATCTTTTTTTTTAAAAATGTAATTGTACTGTTATATAGCACAAGAAAGAAGAATAATCAATATTCTAATCATTGCCAACCTATCGCTACCGCAAACATCAAAAAGCCCCAAGCAATTATAAGTATCCATCCACACAATGGAAATATAAATCTTAACCACCGATCAAAAGGCACACGACACATACTCAGCATCGCAATTAAACCGCCCAATGTTGGATTAACGATATTTGTTACACCATCTCCAATTTGGAAAGCTAAGATAGTTGTTTGCCTAGTCAGTCCAACTAAATCTCCAACTGGAATCATAATCGGGAGTGTTGCCAACGCTTGTCCACTTCCAGATGGAATAAACAAATTCATAATACTCTGAGCAATCGACATTAAAAATGCTGAAGCATAAATTGGTAATTCGACTAAGATATTGGACAACTCAAAAGCAATCGTATCACTTATATTTCCTGATTCTAAAATCACTCTAATCGTCGTTGCGTATCCAACCATAAATGCGCCTGGAGCAACAATAGCGATGGATTTTAAAGTGGTTTCGCTCATTTCTCTACTTGACATTCGAGAGGCAATTCCAACCACTATTGCGATCATGATAAAGATGGAAGAAATCTCTATCAAGTACCAATGATAGTTGAAGATTCCAAATAACATCAGACTTAATCCACCTAAAAAAATCGCTAACACCAACCAATTATTGGTGGTCATTGAATAAGCTTGGATGTCTTTTGTCAATCCCAAACCAGATGAATCTAATCCATGCCCCAAACTTAATCCTGGGTTTTTTAATGATTTTTTAAAATAACGAATATTGTAAAATGCCAACATTGATAATCCCATCAAACACAAAATGGAACGTAAAGTCGCTCCAGAAAAAATAGGCATTTCCGCTATCTGATGTCCAATTCCTACGGTGTATGGATTAAATGGTGAAAGTCCAAAACCAACTGTAATTCCTCCTACCGAAATCCCTGCTGCCAAAATCAAATCACCTCCTAATGCTAACGATAAAACGGCCGCTATTGGGACAAGCGCAATGTTATTTTCATAACCAACAAAAACACCTAAGGCTCCAAAAACAAAAGTCATCACCGCCACAATTAAATATTTTCGTTCAAGTCCCATGTTTTTAATAATCGACCCAACAGTATTTTCAATCATCTTTGATTTTTCCAACATCCCAAACATGATCCCTCCTGCAAAAACTACAAAGATAATATCGGAGGCTAATTTAAAACCTTTGGAAAGTGAATTAAACATGGCCATTATCCCAATGGGAGTAGCTTCAATTAATTTATAAGAATTGGGGATCACCCGCTGTCTTCCGTCAATTAATTCTCTTTCATAAAGTCCTGCCGGAAGCAAGTAACTCATCAATGTGGCTAAAATGATGATGCCAAAAAGCATGGCAACTGGGTGAGGAATTTTTTCATACCATTTCATAAATAGTAATTGGTTCGTTTTGTAATTTGAAGGATTGAATATTTTTAAAAATTGAAAATAGAAAAGTTTTTGCAACCATTACAATTTAATTCAATTCCGATTATTAATTTTGATAAAATAAAACCTATCAAGACCAAGAAAATCTAAGGAGTTTTTTTGATCTTCACTTTCATTTATTAAAAAATAAAACATGAAAAATTTTATAACAACACTTTTACTTATTTCTTTTTTTGCTAGTTGCCAAAATTCTAATCCACAATTAGAAAAAGAATTATCTGAAACTAAAGCAAGGTTAGAAGCGGCCAAATCAGCTTTGAAAAAGAAAAATGCTACTACTGAAACTTCTCTTGTTCATGAAGTTTATTTTAATTTAAATGATGATTTAACTCCTGCTCAAATAACCCAAGTTCATCAAACTATTTTACAATTAAAAGATATTCCTGTTGTTCATAATTTGGTTATTGGGGATTTTAAAAACCTAAATGATCCTCGAGCCTTATCTGATTATGAAATCAAAATATCGATGGAGTTTATCGATGAAAAAGAATATTCCATATATCAAGCACATCCAGTTCATTTGGCTTTAAAAAAATCAATCGGAGACATTTTAGCAGGGCCGCCTGTGACTTATGATTTTATCAAAAAATAAATTTCTCAAAACAAAAAACATGAGTCATCCCGAATTTTGAATAAATCAAGATTCGGGATTTCTTTTTTAAGAAAAATTTTTAGAAAAAAAGAACCTCTTATAAATTTGGGTATTCAACCACACCAAAAAAACAAGAGGTCTCATGTTTAA
>CAJQQY010000187.1 GCA_905480595.1 uncultured Saprospiraceae bacterium
TGTAAAAAAACAAACTCAAAATGAAGAATCAATTTTTTGTAATTGTATTAGTATCATTATTTGCAATGTCATGTTCTACGCCAACTGAAACTACCAAAACTGAAAAAGTAAAATTACCAACAGGCGACTACTTTGGTTTGATGGTAGGCACGACTGCTGAAATGTTTGCCAAAGGAATTGTCTCACGAGAGTTTCAAGAATTGAATGCTGTTTTTTCTCCTGATGGAAATGAATTTTATTTTACCATCGCAGATCCATATCGAAATTTTTACACGATTGTTTTTTATAAAAAAAATAAAAATGGCGAATGGGAGGGGCCAGAAGTTGCTCCTTTTTCAGGAAGCTATGCAGATGCCGATCCTTCTTTTTCTTCAGATGGTAAACGCTTGTTTTTTATTTCCCAAAGACCATTAAACGATAGTACGACTCAATCAAAAGATTTTGATATTTGGGTAGTTGATCGAACAGAATCAGGTTGGGGAAAACCCATCAATCTTGATTTTTTAAATACTGAGACCAATGAATTTTATGTTTCAACAACAGATGCAGGTTCTATCTTTTTCTCTGCTCAATATAAAGATGGTTTAGGACGAAGTGATATTTATGAAGCAAGGCGAAGTGAAGATGGAATTGTAAGTATTGAAAATCTAGGAGAGGCGATCAACTCACCAACTGGCGAGGGTGATCCTTATGTTTCGCCTGATGGAAATATGATGATTTTTATGAGTTGGGGACGAGAAGATGATTTGGGAGGAGGAGATTTGTATATTAGCTTTAAGAAAGATGGAAAATGGTCAAAAGCGAAAAACTTGGGATCAAAAATAAATTCCAATCAATTTGAATATTGTCCAATGCTGAGTCCTGATGGAAAATATTTCTTTTGGACTAGCTATCGAACGAGTAATTATAATTCACCAAATCCGAGAAATTATAAAGCATTGGAAAGTCGATTAAATGGAACGGATAATGGATTAGGAAATGTGTATTGGATTGATGCAAAGGTTTTGGAAGAATTTCGAGATTAGTTTTTTGGATATTCGAAAAATAAAACATTCTAAACAGATTTATGTTTTAGTCGTATCTTTGCACTTAAATTTTAATTAAAAAAAATGGATTCAAAACGACCAGTTACAGATTGGCTACCAATTACCAAGAAAGAGGTAGAAATGCGCGGTTGGGAAGACCTCGATGTCATCATCATCTCAGGTGATGCTTATGTGGATCATCCTGCTTTTGGTTAGCGGTGATCGGGCGGATTTTGGAAAGTGAAGGATTGCGAGTAGCGATTATTCCACAACCCAATTGGCAAGATGACTTGCGTGATTTTAAAAAACTAGGGAAGCCAAATTTGTTCTTTGGAGTGACATCTGGTTGTATGGACCCCATGGTGAATCATTATACCGCAAGTAAAAGAAGACGTTCGACTGATGCCTATACCCCTGGAGGAGCTGCTGGTTTTCGACCTGATTATGCAGGTAAAGTTTATACAGAAATTTTAAAAAGTATATATCCAGATGTGCCAGTTTTGGTTGGCGGCATCGAAGCATCTTTGCGACGAGTGACCCACTATGATTATTGGTCGGATAAATTATTTCCAAATTTTTTGAGTTTGAGTGGTGCGGATATGTTGGTATATGGAATGGGTGAAATGCCGTTACGAGAGATTGTTCGCTTGATGAAAAGAGGCGTTCCATTTTCTAATTTAAAAAACATTCCACAAACAGCAGTACTTTCTCCACGGGATGAACCTTTGCCGAAAGTGAAAAAATGGGAAGATTTCGAACTCTCCTCTCATGAAAAATGTCTGCGAGATAAAAGATCATTTGCCGCTAATTTTAAAACTATCGAGCAAGAATCTAACAAGGTAAATGCACGTCGATTGATTCAAGGATGTGGTGATTATAATTTGATTGTCAATCCACCTTACCCACCGATGACAGAGAAGGAAATCGATACTTCTTTCGATTTACCTTACACTCGTCAAGCGCATCCGAAGTATAATAAACGTGGTTCGATTCCAGCTTACGAGATGATTCGGTTTTCCATAAATATGCATCGAGGTTGTTTTGGAGGTTGTAGTTTTTGTACAATTTCTGCGCATCAAGGAAAATTTGTTTCAAGTCGTTCGGAAGAATCCATTTTAAAAGAAGTAGAAAAAGTTACAGAAATGCCTGACTTCAAAGGTTACATTTCTGACCTCGGCGGACCTTCTGCGAACATGTATCGGATGAAGGGAAAAGTGCAATCTATCTGTGACCGATGTGTTGCACCGTCATGCATTCATCCTGTGATTTGCAGCAATTTAGATACAAGTCATAAACCATTGACAAACATTTACAAAAAAGTAGATGCGAATCCAAAAGTGAAAAAAGCATTTGTGGGGAGTGGAATCAGATATGATTTATTGGCGGATAGTTATAATAAAAACTCTGACGGAAGCGAGGATGAATACATGGAACAATTAGTGACTTGCCATGTAAGCGGTCGCCTTAAAGTTGCTCCTGAACACACTTCTGATGCTACTTTGAAAATGATGCGGAAGCCTTCCTTCAAACATTTTCATGCCTTCAAAAAGAAGTATGATTATTATAATAAGAAGCATGGATTGAAGCAGCCTTTGATTCCATATTTTATTAGTAGTCATCCTGGTTCGACGGAAGAGGAGATGGCTAACCTTGCTGCCGAGACGAAAGAAATGGGATTTAAATTGGAACAGGTGCAAGATTTTACACCGACTCCGATGACGGTGGCGACGATTATTTATTACACAGGTTTGCACCCATATACTTTAAAGCCAGTTTATACGGCCAAGTCTCCGAAGGAAAAAAAGAAACAACATTTATTTTTCTTTTGGCATAAGAGAGAAAATTTTCAAGAGATTAAGGATAAGTTGACGGCGATGGGTCGAGAGGATTTGATTGATAAATTGATTGCGGATAAGAAGAAGCATAATAAGAAAACGATTTTGAATGGAAGGCATAATGATAAGGTGATGCGGAAGTATAAGAATCGGAATCGGAAAAAACGGCGATAGAGGATGGAACGCGGATAACCCAATCAATCTGAGTCATCCGTGTTCCATCAAAACAAAACAAAAACCACGTGCAAAAGTTAAACATCAAAACTGCCCGCCAATTCATCATCTCCAATCAATTCGATTTCGAGAAAAATCCCACCACTCAAGAAATCATTCAACATCTTGGTTATGTTCAAATCGATACGATCTCAGTTATTCATCGAACACATCATCATGTTCTTTGGACACGCAAACCAAAATATCAAATAGGAGAAATCCAAGGTTTAGTAAAAGAAAAAAAAATCTTCGACTACTGGGCACACGCAGCGAGTTATTTACCAATCGAAGATTACCGCTTTTCATTAATTAGGAAAAATCAGGTAGGAGAAGGCGATGGATTTTGGTATGAACGAAATCCTAAAAATATGAAATTCATTGTAGATCGAATTAAAGCCGAAGGGCCATTAATGTCCCGTGATTTTAAAAAAGAAAACATAAAATCAGATATACCTTGGGTGAAAAGTCCCATCAATCAAGCATTGATGCAACTCTTTTCTGAAGGGAAAATAATGATTGTTGAGCGGCAAGGATTTCAAAAAAAGTTTGACTTAACGGAACGAGCTTTGCCTCAAAATATCAACACAAAAATGCCTACTGAAAAAGAGTATTTTAAATATTTAATCCAAAGAGATTTGCGAGCACATGGATTAAAAAAGGCAAGAGAGATTGGTTATTTACTGAAAATAGATCGAAAGAAGTTGAAAACAGTTTTAGATGGAATGGTAAAGTCTGGAGAAATAGAAGCTAATGAAATCAAAGGATTAGAAGGCGAAACTTATTTTTCATTACCAAATGCTTTGACCAATTTTTCTAATAAAAAAACAAAAAAGCAATTTAACATTTTATCACCTTTTGACAATGTTTTAATTCAGAGGAAACGAGTAAAAGAAATTTTTGATTTTGACTATCTGTTAGAATGTTATGTGCCAGAAGCCAAAAGAAAAGTAGGTTATTTCAGTTTGCCATTGTTGTACGGAAGTGAATTTGTAGGGCAAATAGATTTAAAAGCAGACCGAAAAAAGAAACAACTTTTAGTACGAAACTTAGTTTGGGAAAACAAAGTAAAAAGGTCAGACACAATACTCAATGCTTTTCGAAAAAAATTATATCAATTAATGCTTTTTAATAATTGTAATGAATTAGTTTTAGAAAAGAAAGCAAAAACAGCAGGTGGAGACTTTTTAATAACCTGATTACCGAAATGGAAGTCAATTATAATTACTTAAGATGCGAAATCTATTTTTGTTCCTACTCATTATTTTTTTTAGTCAAAATATTTCAGCTCAAACACAAGATTCGACCTCGCAAAAAAGAAGATTCGAATTAAGTTTTGGAACGAATATTCTTTTTATTCCAGATAGTAAATTGATTGATATTCGAGAGGAAGAAGCATTGATTATTCCTACAAGCTCGATTTTGCTTTTTGGAGAGTTAAGACCAGATCATCGAATGAGGATTCCACTTTTTTTTAATTTGCCGATCGAGACCAAACAATTTTTAGTCAATAATCAATTAATTTCTGAAAGAGCTTCGCCCGCACTTGGTGCAGGTTTGGAATTTAGAATTTTTCAAATAGAAATAGATGAAAAGTCAAAAGTGGAATTTGAAGTAGGGCCGTTGATAAGTTTATTATTTGACAAAAAAAGTAATCCGAGAGTTTCGCCTTTATTGGCAGGAAGATTTAGGCTGCAGCAGAATGATAACTTTGTGATGTTTATCGGGACTAGTTTTAATATAGGAATAAATGTCTTTGGTTTATATTTTGGAACGGGAGTGCTGTTTTAACGATTTATTTTTTATTAATGGGCAAAAAATAAGTGAGACACTTCATCTGATTTTAATTATCTCGAAAGAGATGTAGCAAAATGGGTGAAAGAAAATTATCTTAAATTTTCTTAATTATCTGAGTTCACGATTTTGGAAAAATAATAATAATTAAATGAACTTTTTTTCAAAAAAAACATTTCTAGTTTTATAAAAACAATAACAATGATTCATTATTTTATCCTTTCTAAAATAAGTCCTTATAAACAGGTTTTTTCCCAAAAGAAATAAGGGAAAAATACTCCTTTGGCTATTTCTTCCTTTAGCCAATAAAATCTATTTTTGCACTCAATTTTCGAATAATATTTTGAGTTTGTTTTTTGAGAAAAAAAAGCTCGACTCGAATATTTCAAATCCATAAATAAATATGTTAAGCGAACAAGAAATCGTACGCCGCGAATCATTGCAGGCGATTCGAGATTTAGGAATCAATCCATTTCCTGCCGAGAAATTTGAAGTCAATTTCAAATCAACAGATTTTACTTCTGCTGATTTTAAACGAAACATTATCAGCGAATTAGAAAAGATTAAAAACGTAGGAAAGGTTAAGGCGGAACAATTAGCAGATTATTTATTGAAAAATAAATTTCGAGCAAATGTATTGATGGAAGATGCTGAAACAATGACAAGTTTGGGACTTGCCGAAACGGTTGAATGGGATGAAGGTGTTGATCGTGAACCAGTTGCTTTGGCAGATTATATTGGAACTTTGCGATCGGATTTTTTAGGAGATTTTAGTCCTGAGAAATTAACAATAACTATCGGTGGTCGTTTTATGGGACAGCGTGGATCGTTTGCCAATTTGCAAGATGCTTATGGTCGAATCCAATTGTTTATGAAAAAAGGAACGATCGGAACGAATGAAGAAGAAATCGAATTGACTGATAAATTGATGAAGTTACTTCATATTGGAGATTTCATCGGGGTGACTGGTGAGATGTTTATGACGCAGACTGGTGAGGCTACGATTCGAGTAAAAGAGTTGAAATTTCTAAGTAAGTCTTTACGAAATTTACCAATCGTAAAAGTAGATAAGCAAGGAAATAAGCATGATGAATTTACTGATCCTGAGTTAAGATATCGTCAGCGATATGTGGACTTGACAGTTAATCCGCATGTGAAGGAAATTTTCCTTAAGCGAGTTAAGTTGATGAATGTGATGCGAAATTATTTCAACGATCAAGGATGGTTGGAAGTGGAAACTCCGATTTTGCAACCAATTCATGGGGGAGCTGCTGCACGACCTTTTGCGACACATCACAATTCTTTGGATATGCCATTGTACATGAGAATTGCCAATGAGTTGTATTTGAAAAGATTGATTGTAGGTGGTTTTGATGGAGTGTATGAGTTTGGGAAAATGTTCCGAAACGAAGGAATGGATCGAACGCATAACCCAGAATTTACTGCTATGGAAATTTACGTAGCGTATAAAGATTACATCTGGATGATGGAAATGGTGGAAACACTTTTGGAAAAAATCGCTGTGGAAGTTACAGGTTCGACTACTGTTGAATATGAAGGAAAAGAAATTAATTTTGCAGGACCATACCTTCGGATGACGATGTACGAATCTATCGAAAAATATACTGGAATTGATGTTTCGCAAATGGATGAAGATGGTCTTCGAGCGGTGTGTAAACAATTCCACATTGAAACTGATCCTTCCATGGGGAAAGGAAAATTAGTGGATGAAATCTTTGGCGAAAAAGTAGAAGACAACTTGATTCAGCCAACTTACATTACTGATTATCCAATCGAAATGACTCCTTTGGCTAAGAAGCATAGAACATCTGAAGGGTTGGTAGAACGTTTCGAATTATTCATTAATGGAAAAGAAATTGCGAATGCTTACTCGGAATTGAATGATCCAATTGACCAACGAGAACGTTTTGAAGATCAGTTAAAATTAGCTGAGCGAGGTGATGATGAGGCAATGGTTTTGGATGAAGATTTCCTTCGATCTTTGGAATACGGAATGCCACCAACTTCTGGATTAGGAATTGGGATTGATCGGTTGACAATGATGATGACGAATCAGCATTCGATTCAGGAAGTGTTATTCTTCCCGCAGATGAAGCCGGAAGCACAAGCGGTAAAAGAAGAAGAGGAAGCTGAGTAAAATAGCAAACACATAGTTTTGGCTTTAGCCGAAGTAAAAATAAAAAATGCCCGTTCGCAAGAATGGGCGTTTTCTTTTTTTAAGAAGTTCATTTGAAAATTAAACTAATCCATGAAATTTCACCAAGTGCTTTTTATCATTTTCATTGTAAACGCACAATAGAAGAGTATTCTCTTTTCGTTTTCCATTTGGGAAAAAAATCTTAATTGGGTTATGAGAATACCCACGTTCGTTGAATAATTGTAATTGTTGTTGTTTGGGAGGATTCTTAAAAAGTAATAACTCTTTTGCATCCTTTGGTAAAGGAACATTTTCGTAACCTTCCTCTTCTAAAAATTTTCGAAGCATGACGAACGCATCCTTTACTGTTGTTCCAGTAAAAGAAGTTTTATATTCCCAACCATCTGATTCGCCTCCAAGATATTCTTCGCCTGTTTTTGGAAAATTTGTTCGTAGCATTTTTTTAATAGTTAATTGTGAATTTATTTGAGAAGCAAATTTAACTAAAATACAGTTTGTGATTTTCTTTTTCCAAATAAAAAAATAACGTAATTTGTTGATATGAAAAAAATCAATCCTTCGATGAAAATTTCAGCAATTGCTTTACTTGTTTTTATGTTGTTTTTTACTGCATGTGAAGACCCTGCGTCAAATAATAACAATATACCTACAAATCCGACTCCTGATCCAACTGAGGTTGAAACACCCTCGGATCCAATTGATAATACTCCAGATGATGGGCGTAGACCTCTTTATCTGCAAGGAGCTTATGCGACTACCAATAATAATTTAGTAGGAAATATTTTTGATGGAAAAACAGCTACATCTTGGCAAAGTAAAAAAGGTGCAGGACCTGATGAGGGAATTATGTTGCTTTTTCAAAATAAAATTTTTATCAAGAAAATAGCCATCGATGCTGCTCAAGCAAGTGGAATAGCTAAGATTGAAGAAATGATTTTTTATGGCGATGATATTCCTTGTGGCAAAGGCAAAACAGGAGAGTCCATCAATATTGGAGATACTTATTCGTCTTTATTTATTCGTTTTGGAAAAACTGATAACACGACTGAAGTGAAAGTAGAAGATAAAGCAAAGAAAGGAGTTGTTCGAAAATTTTCTAACTCACATTCTGTTGGAATTCAAAATATAAAAATGTGGGACGAAGATGGAAAAGAATATCGCTTAATCCTTCCTCGAAAAGTTAGTGCAAAAATTACAGCATCATCAACTTTAGATCAAGCTTCAAAATATGGAGTTTCTAATCTTTTTGATAATCAAAAAGCAACTGCTTGGGTGGAAGGAGTGGATGGAAATGGAATCAATGAGCAACTTACTTTTGAACTCAGCGAGAAGGTTAATATCGATGAAATTCAAATTTGGAATGGTTACCAACGTTCTCCAAATGTGTATCAAACGAATGCTCGGCTCAAGGGATTTTCTCTTGGTGAAGTAGGAGGGAAGGATTATGAATATACTTTGCGAGATGATGACGCTGGGCAAAAAATTGATCTCCGAGTTCCATTGAAAAATAGTTTTTCACTAAAAATAAATAGTGCTTACGATGGAAGTAAATATCAAGATTTGGCGATAAGTGAGATGTTGTTTTTTGAGAATGGAGTGCCATTACAATTGAATAAAGGAGGAAGTGTCGAAAAAAATGATCTTTCTCAAGAAGCAAAAGGAACAAATCTAGAATCACTTTTAAATACTCGAATTGCTAACGAAATGGATTATGGGCCTTCTGGTTTTTATGCGGATCGATCGATCATTTTGAGATCAGACGGAACGTTTTCTATGTATTTAACAGAGAAGCTTTATCCTGAAACGGAAGATGGCGATTCTGAAACGTATGAAACAATGGCAAATGGTACTTGGGAAATTCAAAGTGCCAATGCTTCAAAATCAATCATCAAATTGACTGGGAAATTAATAGATATTTCAGCAGCGCTTGCCGAACAACAAGGAAATAATGAGCAAGCAGAGATAGTTCAGGTTTTCACAGATAAACTAACTATCGAAAATAATTTGATTAGAGGAGAACAGATTTTAGATGAGATTATGATAAGATAAATAATAAAAAAGGCTGCTAGCAATCGAAATGCTAGCAGCCTTTTTTCTAATTCTAATTTAAAAGAATTAATTATTCTGATTTAAAATCAAGTAATTCCATATCGAAAACCAAGTTTGCATTTGCAGGAATCATCTCACCAACTGCTTTTTCACCGTAAGCTAATCCAGAAGGAATAATAAATTTTCCTTTTCCTCCTTTACCGAGCATTCGAACTGCTTCTTGCCATCCTTTGATTACTTGGGTAGGTTTAAACTTAAGAGGTTCATCTCTATCGTAAGAAGAATCGAATTTTTTACCATTAAGTAAAGTACCCGTATAGTGAGCTGTAACTTTTGAATCTTCGCTAGGTCTTTCTAATCCTTCTCCTGGCTCGTCAATTACATAAAAAATACCACTAGAAGTAAAGTTGCCTTTTAATTTAGCTGCTTTAGCAAATTTGATGATTTTATTTCGATCAATGTCAGCTTGAGTTTGTGGAGATTCCACCATCGATCCATCTAAGTCTTTTGTAGATAGGTAATTTTTTGGAGTACATGATATTACAGTTAAACTGCTAAGAATCACTAAAGCAAAAAGAGTGTTAATTAGTATTTTCATGAAAATGAATTTTATTTTTAAGTAAAAAAAATCGAATGAAATTTCGGGATTGGGAATACAAAGAAACGCATATTTATAAACATAAGGAAAAGATTAATCAATAATTCATGTTTGATTTTATTTTCCTTTTATGGCTATTAATTCTATTTCAAATTTCAAAACAGCATTTGGCGGGATCAAATCGCCAAAGCCTTCTTCTCCATAACATAAGGTGGAGGGAATGATAAAGATCCCTTTTCCACTAGACTTTAACAATGGAATGGCTTTTTTCCAACCATCATTCATTCGACTCAAAGGATATGTAAATGGATCTTTTTCTTTGGTTGAATCAAATACTTTTCCATTTAAAAAAGTCCCATGATAATTAGTGACGATAGTATTTTTAACTGTTGGGTGATCGCCAACTCCTTCTTTGGTAATTTGATAATAGATACCATCTGGAGTAGATTCCATATCTAATTTATTATCGATGATATGATTGAGAATTAAGTTACGATCTATCTCATTTTGATTGGTTGGTTGACCGATAAATTCATTCATAGTCTTATTGATTACTTGATCTTCGGAAAGTGTTTTGGCAAAATTGTTATTTGAAGTTGATGATGATTCCCACTTGCAGGAACAGAAAGCAAAAATAAAAAGGAGTAAAAAAATATTTCTCATGGATGTTTTATTTAGTAACCATAAAAATAACAAAAGCCGATAGTTTTTTAACCATCGGCTTTTGAATTTATTTAGCTGCTCTAACTTTCGTAGTTTCTTGAATCCAACATTTTACTTTAAATGTTCCCCCTTGCGTTACCGTAGGTCGAGAAAAAATATCGGCTTTACTTGGCATGTAAACTTCATATCGTTGAATTAATTTGTTGGCTTCTGAACTGACACTTGAGTCAACTCTTTTTGCTTCGTTCCATTTGTCGATGGCCACCCAGGTGACGACTTGACTATCAAATCCAGTTCCTGGGCCACAAAGCGGGCCACTTGAAGCATATAATTTTCCAATCAAAATTAGCGGATCACCCCAGTTCGATTTATGCTTCATGGCCTCACGAGCGGCAGTTCTAGCTTTGGAAAATTGACGAGTGTGAGCGTAATGGATCTTTGCGATACGCATCAGAAATCTTGCTTTTTTCTCGGGATCATCAGTTTTGTCAACATACCTTTGATAGCAATCAATTGCTTTTTGATACTGATCATTTTCCAATGCATCTCTACCACATTTAAGGTCTTCATCTACGGAACGACATTTGGTTCCATAAGCATTTTCGAGAGCAACTAATTTCTCATTTTCTTTTTCACAACCAGATTGACGAAGTTTTCGATATAAATCTTCAATCAAATCACAATCATCTTTATTCGCTTCATATTCAGCATAATATTTTTTAATGAAATAATCACAATCGTAAAATCCTTTTTGATTTTCATATCGATCAGAAAGTTCTGAGGTGAATTGTTCTACTTGAACCCAAGCATCTTTCTCTTTTTTATTTTCGGTGTTTTCAACATTGTGAGAAACAATACTATTTATATTTTCCAAAACCTTTTGGGCATCTTCCAAGCTAATTTTATCGTCTGAGTACAGTCGATAATTGAGCGATGATAAAGGAATAATTGTACTTACTCTTGATTCTTTTCCATCAGCGAGTACAGCAGTTTTAAGCATTTCATAAATCTCTTCGTCTGTTGCTCTGTCTTTATATTTATAATAATATTCAAATCCTTGCTTGCTCAGGTAGTATGATTTTTTTTCGGGAAAACAGATTAGCGCTTTTTCATAAATCATTGCCATCGTATCAACATACTTTGCTTGCAAGATAGTATCAGAGGTGTTTTCAATAAAATCGGTATAAATTTTTAATCCATCTCGAAAAACATAATCAATCCGTCCATTGGTTTTTGGTGCACGTTCATAAACAACTTTCCAGCGAGGGTAGGCTTCTTTGAATTTTTTTTCCTTGATTCTATCTCTATAAATATTGTAATTATCTGTTACTCGATCTGCCACTCCAATTTCTAATTCATCAAATCGGATACAACCATTTGGATCTAATTCTTTAACGACTTCTTCTTTTGGTTCAACAGTAACGATAGGTTCTTGAACTTTTGGAGAACAACTTACCCAAAAGAAAATACCTAAAAGTAGCGTGGCTAAAAATGTATTACGTTTCATATTTTTGTATTTAAATTTTGATTTCAAATCTAAGTTAAACCTTTGACTTATTTAACAATGATGATGAAAAAATGATTTTTGGTTGTTGTTCTAAAAAGAAAAACCCTGATCCTTTGTTCAAGGATCAGGGTTTTTCTCTTTGTCGAAAGGTTTAGATTTATTTAAATCTAACTTTTACACTTTCTCCAATCCAACATCCTACCGTTTGAGAAGAACCTTCATTGATTCCTCTTGAGAAACCATCTGCCTTCTCAGGTCGAGATTGGTTATACTTTCCGATACGTTTGTTAGCTTCATCAGCAACTTCAGGATCGAGACTTTTAGCATAGCTATATTTATCAATAGCAGCTAAAATTGCTAATCGTTGATTCCAGTCATCTCCACATCGTCGAGCACTTGAAGCATACAAGTCACCAATCAACATGAAAGGTCGTCCCCAGTTTGGTTTCAATTTAGCCGCTTTTCTAGCAGTAGTTCGAGCCTTAGCATATTGCTTTAATTTACGTCCTTGCGTAGAAGCAATTCTAAAAAGGTAAGTAGCTTGTTTGTTTGGATCAGTTTCAGCAGCGATTGCTTCTTCCCATTTTTCGATAGCAACAGTAAAATCACCACCATCATATCTTTTCTTAGCAACTACAGCAGGATTGTTTGCATCAAATGAATCTCGTTTTTCAGCATTAGATGCAGCAGCTAATATTTGATATCGCTCTTTCAATTCTATGATGAAAGGATCTTCATCGGTACATTTTCTCTTTTTCAATCTAGAGTAAACTGTTTTTACAATCGATAAATCATCTTTTCCTTCCTCATAATCAGACATGTAAATTCCTTTGAAGTATTCACAATCAAAGATTTCACTTTCTACTTGTTTGAATGCTTTGTTCATTCTAATTTTATACTTAGTGTATAATTTAGATTTTTGACGAGCAATTCTTTCTTTCTTTGCTTTTTTATCTTGTAAGTATTGCTCTGCCATTTCCTCTTGCTTGATTGTATTTTCATCAGCAATTTCATTTAAGAGATCATGTACTCTTCGAGCTTCTTCAGCAGGAACTGTCTTAGCTTGGTACAACTCAATAACTGAAACAGCATAAGGAAACATAACTTTATAGGTAATATCTTGACCGCCCATTTCTACTGCCTCTTTAGCTACAGCATAAATATCAGTAGCAGGATACTCCATCTTGTACATATCTTCTGCTTGACGAGCTTTTTGGTCTGCAATTTTTGCTTTCAACCCTTCGTCCGTTTTAGCACCTTTCACTACTACTTTTTTAGTTTGTAAGCATTCGATACATTGTTTATGAAGAGCTACTATTCTAGCATTGTTTGCTTCAATTTTAGCTTTATCTGTTTCTTTTTTATTAGCTTCGCCTATAAGTTTGATCCCATCCCAAAACGGAGAAATTCTTCTTCCATCAGCAGCGGGAGCAACCTCCATTAATTTTTCCCAAGCTACCATTGCAGCTTCGTAATTTTTGCTTTTTAAGTGATCCTTATAAATCTGGTAGTTAGATTCAGCAGTTTCTTTCTCAACGGAGCCATCTTCTAAATCTTTCCATGTTGTACATTGACCAATTGTAGTGTTTGAAATTGAAAAACTTACTGCCAAGAGCAGCGCCAACTTCATAAAATTTCGTAAATCTTTCATTTTTAATTAAATTTTCGTTTGAAAAACCAAGTATTATCGTTTAATGTAAATCCTAAATTAATTTTGAAATAGGTATTCTGCAACGCTTCTGACAAACCTGTCTGCCCCATTTCGAATGCTAAGTTGACGAACGATTTTTTACCCTGTGGCAAAATTACTGGCAGACCAAAACCTACCGTTGCACCGTATGTCAAAAGATGATCACCGTTTACTGATCGTGGGTCTTTGCTATAAAAAGCTCCGAATCTATAACGCACCTTTTTCAAATATTTATTGTATGATCTTGCATCAGGCACATATTCACCCCCAATTCCTAATCTCCAAACGTTCACATCATCTCTTCCTGGGTCAGCTGCTGCTATAATATCATCAATATATTCAGACCAAGATTGATATTTGAAATCTACTCCTAGTCTCATCTTATTCACTTTGGTGTACATCACTCCTACTGCTAACTCTCCTGGTAAATAACCTGTGCTCTCTGTTGTCTCTTCTCCTGAGACGGCAAAAACAGTGTCAAGGGTACCTATTCCTAAATTTTGAGTCAACCAACTTCTATTTCTAGTTAAATTAAATTTATTTCTTGAGTTTCCAGTAAGTCCAAATGTGATGAATTCTATTGGTTCATTTGTTCCTTCTTTTGTTTTTAAAACATGATCATATTGTATTCCAAGATTCCAAGTAAATCCTCCCACTAAAAAATCATCAGTAAAATTATTATCAAAAGAAAATTGAAAATCTGGGAATGTTACAAATTTATCATTTTCGATTTTTCCGAAGAAATATCCCAAATTTACACCTGCTGAAAAATTTTTAAAATTAACAGCATTTCCCCACATCACTTTGTACGTTCCACCTGATCCTTGAAATAAATAATTCACAGAAGTTAACGTGTCACCAAATGTTTGGTTAGTTTGGTTCTGGATATTATAATTTACATTGGAATAGGGTAAAAGTGTAAAATTCATACCCCAACGAATCTTCTTCTTTTTCTGATCCAGTACTTCATTTATGGGGTTTTTCAGCGGAAAACCCAAAGATAAATATCTCAAATTACCATTCCAAGTTTTCAATCGTTCATTTTGTCCTGAAGCATCGTTTAAGCTATTATATTGAGAATATAACCCAATTTCAAATGCTGCTTCTCGCAATCGACTTAAGGACGCAGGGTTAGCTATATTCATGTGATATCCATCATGAAAAGCAGCACCTAATCCACCCATTCCACCTTGTGCAGCAAAGTACTGATCAGTCAAATCTCCAAGGCCTAATCGAGAGTAAGGAGAGTTGTCTGTAGGCTGTGCAAATGCCGTCAAAGCTGAGGCCAAAACGATGGCAAATCCTAAAAAAGTTTTATTCCAAAAGTTGGACATTATAGTTTAATATTTTGTTTAGTCCTCGAAGAACTAAATTGTTATTTACAAAAATATGGTTCTCAAAATGATTCGCAAGGGCTTTGGAATCACCCCCGGTTAAAATTATGTTAATCTTTCCAAAAGTTGTTTCATAAGCCCTAATAAAGCCTCGAATTTCCATTACCGTACCCATTTGACCACCTACTCGAAGCGAAGATTCGGTATCATTCCCGATAAATTTCTTCGATTTTTTTTGCTCGACCAAAGGTAATTTTGCGGTAAATTCATTCATCGCTTGCAGTCTCATTTTAATTCCAGGTGAAATTCCACCGCCTAAATAATTGCCTTTTTCATCTATAAAGTCGTAAGTAATGCAAGTTCCTGCATCGATTACGAGGGTATTTTGTTTGGGAAAAAGATCAAAAGCTGCAACTGCACCAGCCAATCTATCTCTTCCAAGTGTGGAAGGTGTTTTATACTTATTGGTAATAGGTAGATGCGTTTTATGACTCAAACGGATGTAAAAATATTTTTTTTGTAAAAAATTCTCTACCGCCTGACTGACATTTGCCGTACTTGATAGTGCTGCATTGTCTATTTTTCTGTTTTTGACAAAGGTTTTTACTGTTTTTAAGTCGCACTTTTCCCAAGTTTCCTTTTTCACCAAATGACTACCTGAAAATAGAGCAACTTTGGTTCGAGTATTTCCTATGTCAAAAATTAAATTCATTGCATGAATTTTTTGCCGTAGATTAGGCTGATCATTATGATTCTTATGATTCCACTTACAAGGTGTTATTATATTAAAACAAACAAACCTTGGGGATAATCATAAAAATCATAATGATCAGCCCAATCTGCAGTAAAAATTTAATGCTTAAAGTGTCTCACTCCAGTCATCACCATCGCCAAATCATTCTCATTACAAAAATCAACGCTCAAATTATCCTTAATGCTTCCTCCAGGTTGAATAACCGCAGTAATTCCAGCTTCTTTCGCAATTTCCACACAATCAGGAAATGGGAAAAAAGCATCACTCGCCATTACCGCACCTTGCAAATCAAAACCGAAGTTTTTTGCTTTTGCAATTGCTTGACGAAGTGCGTCAACTCTTGAAGTCTGTCCACAACCCATTCCAAGTAATTGATTTCCACGAGCCAATACAATTGTATTTGATTTTAAGTGCTTGCAACATTTAGCTGCAAAAAGTAAATCATTTACTTCACTTTCTGTTGGAGCTTTTGTCGTTGCAACAGTTAAATCAGAAGCTACTTCTGTTTTCAAATCACCATCTTGCTGAACTACTCCATTGAGTAAAGTTTTAAAAATGGTTTTTTTAACATTGAAGTTTTTGATTTTTAATAAAACTCGTTTTTTCTTCTTGCTCAGTAATTCCAATGCTTCTGGAGAAAAATCTGGAGCAATCAAAACTTCATAAAATAATTTATTGATTTCTTCCGCTGTCGCTAAATCTACTGTTGCATTACAAATCAAAATTCCACCAAACGCAGAAACATTATCTGCTTCCAATGCTGCATGCCACGCTTCCAACAAAGTATAACGAGTTGCAACTCCGCAAGGGTTGGTATGTTTTAAAATTGCAAAAGTTGGATCTTCATTTTCAAACTCAGCCATCAATTCAACTGCTGCATCAATATCCACTAAGTTATTATAACTCACTTTTTTTCCTCCCAATGTCTCAAAGACCTCATCGAATTTCCCAAAGAAAACTCCTTGCTGATGTGGATTTTCACCATATCGCAAAACAGTCGCATCAGAAATACTTTGTTTGAAAGCATAAGTTTTCGTTTCGTCGTCAGCAGCTTTCGCTTGATTGTCCGAATCGAAATAATTAAAAATCGCAGTATCGTAGTGAGAAGAAATTTGGAAAGACCGACGCGCCAATTCTTTTCGATCAGCTAAGTCAGTATGCCCTTGTTTTGTTTTTATCAAATCTAAAATCATCGCGTACTCCGCTTGCGAAGGAACTACGACAACATCTTTATAATTTTTAGCAGCTGCTCGAATCAGAGAAATTCCTCCGATGTCGATTTTTTCGATGATGGTACTTTCATCTGTAGTTTCTGCAACTGTTTTTTCAAATGGATATAAATCCACAATCACTAAATCCAATTCTGGAATTTCATACTGTGCCAATTCTGCCAAATGCCCTTCCTCTCGTCGAGCCAAAATTCCTCCAAAAACTTTTGGGTGTAAAGTCTTCACTCGACCATCCAAGATGGAAGGATAAGAAGTTGCATTTTCGACAGGGATCACTTCAATACCCATTGCTTCAATGGCTCTTTGAGTTCCTCCGGTAGAGTAAATTTGCACGCCAAGTGCATCCAATTCTCGAACAATAGGCTCAATGCCATCTTTGTGAAAAACAGAAATTAAAGCGGACTTAATCTTTTTAGGCTCCATGGTATGTCTTTAAAAGTGATTGATTTTTTAAAAATAAGGCACAAAAGTAAGGATTTTTAACGGTTAACTGTGAATGGTGAACGGTTAATTTTTCTAACGGTAAATGGTTAACGATGAACGGTTAACACCTCATGGGGGTAATTATTAATCGTTCACAGTTCACCGTTAATTTAGAAACCTGACATTTCGAAAATAATCGGTTGCCGACGCATGATGAAAAAATATACCTTGTGACTAGATTTAAAAGTAAAGCTATAAACAAACTAGAAAATCCATTTTGTGGATTTGCGTTCTTCTGTTAAAATTTAGGCTTAGCAACTAAGGCTATGAACAAAATCTATCTCTATTCAAATTTATCTTAAGTTGCATTACACCCAAAAACATGACTCGATTTTAAACTTGAGTTTACGTAGCTTGACTTTCCAAGTCAAGTTGCGAAATGGGTGATT
>CAJQQY010000188.1 GCA_905480595.1 uncultured Saprospiraceae bacterium
TTGACTTTAAGTTGATTGCCCTTTTTTGATGCCTATTGGCGACTGGCTTTCAGCCAGCCTCCAGTTTTAAATACAAGACAGGAAGCTCGCATGAAGAAAATTTCTTGTTTAAAACTAAAAAAGGTGAAACAATCTTTCGATCATTTCACCTTTTTTGTTTTTTTAATTTCGTCGTGTTTCTTCTAGTGGTTACGTGTGTTTATTTTTCATTCAAACTCAATCTGATTTTTTTCTCCAAATCAGCTACAGTATCTTTAAAGATCATGTCGGTATCCAACAAGTCTTGAACTGCTTTGCAAGAATAAATAACAGTACTGTGATCTCGTCCTCCAAAATTCTCCCCAATCGCTTTCAACGATTTGTTGGTCAAATTTTTCGCTAAGTACATGCTAAATTGTCGAGCAATAACGATAGAACGTTTTCTTGTTTTACCTGCTAATTTCCCTACAGGAACACTAAAGTGATCCGCAACTAAATTTTGAATAAAATCAACTGTGATTTCTTTTGACATTTGCGATACGAAGTTTTTAATTACTTCTTTCGCTAATTCAACATCAATCTCTCTTCTATTTAAAGAAGATTGAGCAACTAATGAAATCAAAACACCTTCCAATTCACGGATGTTATTTTTAATATTATAACAAATAAACTCCGTTACATTCTGAGGAAGATCAACTCCTTCTTTGTTCATTTTGGCTTCCAAAATCGCCATTCTAGTTTCCAAGTCAGGTGCTGCCAAATCAGCAGAAAGTCCCCACTTAAATCTAGAGATTAGACGATCTTCCATTCCATTCAAATCTTTTGGTGGACGATCAGAAGTCAAAATGATTTGTTTTCCGTTTTGGTGGAGTTGGTTGAAAATGTGGAAAAAGATTTCTTGCGTCTTCTTTTTGTTTTCCAAAAATTGAATGTCATCTACAATTAATACATCTACCAATTGGTAAAAATTAACGAAGTCATTAACTGCGTTGTTTTTAATTGATTGAATAATTTGATTTGTAAATTTATCAGAAGGTACATATAGTACTCTCTTCTCAGGCATTTTTTCCAAAACCTCATTTCCAATAGCTTGGGCTAAATGAGTTTTTCCTAATCCAACATCTCCGAAGATAACTAAAGGATTGAATGCCGTTCCACCTGGTTTTTTTGCAATTGCAATACCTGCGGATCTAGCCAAACGATTACAGTCTCCTTCGATGAAATTTGTAAAAAGGTAATTTGGATTGACCTGTGAGTCAATTTTCATTTTCTTAATTCCCGGAATGACAAATGGATTTTTGATATTCCCTGTATCAACGGAACCAGGTCCGTTGTTGTCGGCTTTTGCAGCCATACGATGTTGAGGTGCATTTTGTCTAGCATTACTCGACATCAAAATCTGGTATTCAAGACGTCCTGTTTCACCCAACTCTTGTCGGATAGTCATCTTGAGCAGCGTTACGTAATGCTCCTCCAGCCATTCGTAAAAAAACTTGTTGGGCACCTGAATCGTCAATGACGTGTTATTAAGACTAACAGCCCTAATCGGTTCAAACCAAGTCTTGAAACTTTGCGGATTCACATTTTTTCGGATAGTACGAAGACAGTTGTCCCATACTGAAGTACAATCTTTTACCATTCTTTTCAGTTCAGATAATAGGCTCAAAGCCTGATTAAGAAAATATAACCAGTTGTGAGTGTAGAGTCTCTTTTAGTATTTAAGTATCAGTAAAATAGCAGAGTGAAAGGAAATGTAAAATACATTTTGTTCCGCCAATTTTGTTTTCTCATAATCCCCTTGCATAATAATTTGCTCTCTAATTGCGCGTGAGTACAAAGAAAAAAAAATTAATTAGAAAGAAAAAAATAACAATACAATTTCTAAAAAATTTTTTTTTTCGTATTTGTTTTTTGGCGCATAAGTGTTATCAAGTAAATGACAAACCTATTCTTGTAATTATTTTGGGTACTTTTTTTTTTGGTTTTTTTAGCCGTGGAGTTACCCGTTCGGGTCGACAAAAATATGTAAAAAAATCAAATAAGTAAAATTTAATTATGTCTTATTTTATAATAATTGAAATTAGATAAATTACAATGTATAACTCCTTCATTTTACTCCTAATCTTTAACGGTAACATTATTACAAGTCGTAAATTTATGCTTAAAATTCTTTTCAAAATAAATATCCAACTTTCCTAAGACTACTCCGCCAAATCCAACTTGATTAATAAAAACTTTTTCTCCCTTTTTATTTTCAACCTCTTCAGGTGTTTCCATAAAAGTATGCGAGTGACCTCCGAGAATCAAATCTATATTTTCAGATTCTTTTGCTAAACCATAATCTGAAATTCGATTTGAATATTTATATCCTAAGTGCGAAAGACAAATTACATAATCACATTTTTCTTCTTCTTTTAAAATGGTCGCATACTTGTTTGCCATTTTTAAGGGATCATTATATTGAGTATTGCCATAAAGCTTGCCAGGAACTAATCCATTCAATTCTATGCCGAGACCAAACACTCCTATTCTGATATTTTCTTTTTGGAAAATTTTATAAGGCTTAAACTGACCAACTAATGGTGTATCTGAAAAATCATAATTTGCTGTCAAGAAAGGAAAATTCGCATGAGGCAATTGCTTGAGTAATCCGTCCATGCCTGCATCAAAATCATGGTTGCCAATAGTAGAAGCATCATACTTCATTTTTGACATTAACTTAAATTCCAATTCGCCTCCAAAGTAATTAAAATAAGGGGTTCCTTGGAAGATATCTCCTGAGTCCAAAAGCAAAACGTGTTTCTCAGTTTTCCTAATTTTTTCAAGGAGTGTAGCGCGTCTTGCAAAGCCTCCTAGGCCTTTTAGTCGTCCACTTTCAAAGGGTTCAATACGACTATGCTGATCATTGGTGTGAAGGATGGTTAGTTTTAGAATTTCAGGTTCATTAAAAGCACTCATTGGAAAACTTCCTGCAGCCAAAAATGCAGAACCTGTCATTGCCTTTTTTATAAATGATCTTCTTCTCATTATTTAATTTTGAATAGTGAATTATTAAAATAGAAAGTACATATATATGTGCCGCGTAAATTTTATTCAATCACCTCTACTCTACCTTCTAAATTTGCATCTACTTTTTTTCCTTGCGCATTTAATTCAATTACGTGTTCCATAATTGCATCTCTAAAAAGTTTACCCAACAGTTCTTGTTTTTTATCCTCGAAAAAGAAACACTTGTCACCACCATTTGCGACGAAGTCGGTCAAAGCAATTTTATACATTTTATTTTTATCAATCGGTTTACCATCGATTTGGATATCGATTGGTTTACCATTTTTAATTTTAAATCGTACTTGATGGCTAACTGGCCATCCGCCATATTCGGCCATTCTTAAAAATAATTTCTCCACAGTTTCAGCATCAACAGTCAACACAACCAAGCTATTTTCAAATGGCATCAATTCAAATACCTTAGACTTGGTAATCGGTCCACTAGGAAGTGAAAGGATACGCATTCCTCCATAATTCATGATGGCAAAATCGATTGATTTTCCGTAATACTCTTCGCATTTTTTATGGGTCAAATCTGCCACCCAATTACCTAATGCAGACTCTGGTTTTTCCTTCAATAAATCTTTTTCACAAGCACCAACAACTTGCTTCATCTCCTTTTCCATTTCTTTTTTATATGGAGAAATTAGTGCTTGAACCTCTTCGGAAGATTCAAAATCTGCGTTGTCTTCAATTTTCACAGAGGAAAGTTGAGGGTCAGAAACATGCAT
>CAJQQY010000189.1 GCA_905480595.1 uncultured Saprospiraceae bacterium
TTCAGCATGGACTTGATGCATCTTTTTATCTCCCTTTAAAAAAAAACTAAATTTCGCAGGTTCTTTTATAGGAATTGGCTCTATCGATTTTTTAACATTGATTGCTTTATTTATTGCTTTCATAAAACGCTCCAAAGAAAAAGGCTTCAACAAATAATCCGAAATATTTAACTCATAACCTTCCAAGGCAAATTCTTGGTGTGCAGAAGTAACAATTACCTTTGGAGGATTCATCATTGTTTTCAATAAATCAAAACCAGATATCTTTGGCATATTGATATCCAAAAAAATTAAATCTACAGAAGTCTTATTGAGCAATTGCATTGCTTCAAATGCATCATAACAGTTTCCTTTCTTTTCCAAATAAGGTAAATTCTCGCAATAGCCTTCGATGATTCGATGCGCAATTGGTTCATCATCTATGATGCAATATGTTGTCATGCTAATTTAATATTTAAACTTGCCCGATAGATTGGAGCTTGTTCTTCAATGATTAATTTATATTGATTTGGATACATATAATCCAATCTTTTTTTCAAATTATCTAGTCCAATCCCAGACTCCTTTTTACTCACCTGACTTTCAAAGTTATTTTCAATCGTAAAATTAATGTTAGAAGCATCGGCTTTCAAATCAAGATGAATGTAAGCATCTTCCGTCATTTTTTCTACACCATGCTTAAAAGCATTTTCCAAAAAAATAATATAAAGTAGCGGAGCAATTTTACCATCCTCTTTTATTTGATGAGTAAAATTAATTTCTACCTTTTTTTGAAAACGGATTTTATGCAACTCAATATAATTTTCCAAATACTTCACCTCATCTCTCATCGAAACAAAATCTTCTTTCCCTTTATAAATCGTATAGCGCATCATGTCCGATAATTTTAAAACTACCTCAGGTGCTTGATCAGATTTTTCAACCGTCAAACCATATAAATTATTCAATGTATTAAAAAAGAAATGTGGATTGATCTGACTTTTCAACAATGCCAATTCTGCTTTTCCTTTTTCAGCTTGCAAGGTCTTTAACCAACGCCATTGTTCAAAAACCCACAAACCAAAAAAAACTGGAATCGGAATTAGTAAAAGATTAAGAACCGTTTCATGATGATTCTCACCATAGTCAGCATATCTTCTAAAGAATAAAAAATAAGAAAGACTAACTCCATAGACCGAAAGAATGGTTACTTGATATTTTTTAAAAAACTTGGGTAAAACTAAATACGCCACTCCCAACCAAAAGAAAATAACCAAAGGAATTGTAATCGGGTTGTTTGGAATTTGTAAATAGTTATCAATTGAGATTGCTACAATTAATAGAACCAGTAATCCTAGTATTTTGAAAACCACATCCTTGTTCGCTTTAAAATAAGGAATCTTAAAAACCAAAAAAGAAAAGAACATCCACCAAAAAGAAAAGAACAAAATATTTTCAACAACCAACTTTGGTTCAATTCTGAGAAAACCAATTTTAGCCAGAAAAGCTATCAAAACCACATTGACCACAAATCCTTTGATAAATATCGAATAATTATTTTTTATAAAATCAATCATACTACAAATTTAAGATTCCTAAAAATGGTACACAATAATTTTGACCAACAACACTTCTTTTGAGTCCAACACTATCTTTTTTTGCTTGAATCAAGTTGAGTCATTTAAAGATAAAGTGTATTTGAAATTCACCTCAGTTCATCAATTTAATTAGTGGCCAATTTTATTTAATTCTAAGTTTGGATCAAATAAAATTAAACAATGAATCAGTTAATTATTAAAAATTTATCTAAAACTTATCCAAATGGAGTCAAAGCCTTGGATGATGTTTCACTTACTATTTCTAATGGAATGTTTGGATTACTTGGTCCAAATGGAGCTGGAAAATCTTCCTTAATGCGAACGATCGCTTCCTTGCAAGAACCTTCTTCAGGAACAATTTCTTTCAATGAAAAAGACATTATCAATCAACCTCATGAGATTAGAAGGCAGCTTGGTTACTTGCCACAAGAATTCGGGGTGTATCCAAAAATCAGCACACAAGATTTACTAGATCACATCGCTGTGCTAAAAGGTATAGCGAGCAAATCAGAACGAAAAGATCAAATAGATGCGCTTCTTCAACAAACTAATTTATACCAACATCGAAAAAAAGCAGTACATACTTTTTCAGGAGGAATGCGTCAGAGATTCGGAATTGCTCAAGCGCTTTTAGGAAATCCACAACTCATTATTGTTGATGAACCAACTGCGGGTTTAGACCCTGAAGAGAGAAATCGTTTCCTCAATCTTTTAAGCGAAATTGGTGAAAATGTAATCGTAATTCTTTCTACCCATATCGTGGAAGACGTAAAAGATTTATGTTCTGATATGGCAATCCTTGGAAGTGGAAAAATAATCGCCAATGGAAACCCAAACGATCTCAAGGCCAAAATAGAAGGGAAAATTTGGAAAAAAACGATCTCAAAACCAGAGCTCAATAATTACAAAAATCAATATAATGTAATCTCTACAAGACTTCACTCTGGAAAAACTCAAATCCAAGTCATGGCTGATTCTAAACCTGAAAATGGATTCGAACCAATGCTTCCCGATTTTGAAAGTTTATACTTCTCTACTCTTTTCCAAAACCAAACTAACAACTAAATTATGTTCTCACAACTTCTTCGATTTGAATTTAAATATCAATACAAGCAAAAGGCCTTTTTGATTTTCAGCATGCTCTTTTTTGCTTTTGGATTAATGCAAGGTAGTCAAGGATTTGCAACAGCTTTAGTTGATTACAACTCACCCTACCAAATTAATTTCAACATTGGAATTTCTACTTTAGGTTGTGAATTTATTATTATGTTTTTTGCCATAAGTGGAATTTTGAGAGATAAAAAACATCAAATGGGTTCTATTATTTTTAGTACTCCGATTACCAAAAAGGATTTTTTCAAAAGCCGTTTCTTGGGTGTCTTTCTTTTTAGTTTGTTAGCATTTTCAATGGTTCTAGCTGGTTTTGCAGTTGGTACATTTATGCCTGGATTAAATCCTGATCGATTAGCCCCATTTAATTTTGGTGTTTATATTTCGACTTGGTTGATGATCGTTTTACCCAATGTTTTCATTTGTACTTCCGTAATCTTTTCAGTTGCGATTTTAACTAAAAACAATATCGCCACTTATATAAGTGCTATTTTGATTTATTCATTTTACATGGTTGGATCTCTTTATTTTAATTCTCCGATTCTAGCTCAAGCAGTTCCTCCTTCACCTGAAAATATGATGTATGCTGCATTGGCTGATCCATTTGGTTTGGCTGCCTTTTTTGAGAAAACTCAATTTTGGACACCTTATGAAAAAAACAATCAATTGATTTCTTTTTCTGGATTTTTCATGTGGAATAGAATCGTTTGGGTTTTAATTTCAAGTTTACTTTTAGGTTTGACCTATCACTTTTTTTCCTTCAAAAAGTCTAATCAAAAAATAAAAAAAACAGAAGAAGTTGAAGAACAAAATTTTGAAAAAAAAATATACCAACCTGTTCAAAATATTTTATTCAATGCAAAATCACAATTGGATAGTTTTTATTCATTATTGAAAATTGAGTTGAAAAATGTTTTTAAGAGTCTTCCATTTTTAGCAGTTATGCTCATTTGGATAGTCATTTGTTTTATCAATATTTATGAGCGAATCAATAGCGGCGGAGATTACAATGACAGCCAATATCCTACAACAAGTTTTCTAATTGAGTTGACCAGAGATCCAATTTTGAGTTTGTTATTAATTGTTTTTTTTAGTGGAGAAATAGTTTGGCGAGTTCGTGATTTAAAATTTAATGGAATCATCGATGCAACACCTGCATCCAATCGAGTTTTCTTTTTATCAAAAATGGTCACGTTAATTTTGTTACCAATAATTTTGATTTCTACAGCAGTAATTATCTCCATTGGTTTTCAAATTTCGAAAGGATATTTCCATTTTGAAATGGGACAATACCTCTCCTCTTTTTATTTTTCCGGAATGGAATTTTTCTTTTTCATCCTCTTTTCTCTTTTCATACAAAGTTTAGTTTCCAACAAATATTTAGGCATGGGAATTACTGCTTTATTGATAGTTTTCTTAGCCTCACAACTTTCCAGTTACATAGGAATTGAACATCCGATGCTACAATTAGGAAGATTGCCATCTGTTAATTACACAGATATGGCCGGCTATTCGGATACTACAAAATCTTTTCATTCTTATGTTTTGTATTGGAATTCATTAGGTTTTATTCTAGCACTTTTTTCATTTAAACTTTGGCAAAGAGGAACCATTCATCAATTAAGTTTTAGGTTAAAACAACTTTTAAATAATTGGAAAAAATGGGAAAGAGTTAGTCTAATTATTTTAGTAATTCTATTTTTCACTTCAGCTTCTTTTATTTTTCACAATACAAATATTGTCAACGAGTACACCACACTAGATGAAAATATAGAATTCCAAATCGGTTATGAAAAAAAATATAAGCAATACGAATCTCTAGAAAAGCTGGTTTTAGTTGACCTTAAAACTGAAGTTAATATTTTTCCAAAAAAAGGAAAATACAACGTTACAGCAAATTGTATTTTGGAAAACATAAATGATACACCAATTCAAAAAATTCTAATCACAGAAAGAAAACCTTTACTCTCATTGACTTTGGAAAATGCCAACCTCATTGAGTATGATTCAATTTTCAACACGCACCTTTTTGAATTAAAAACACCATTATTACCAAATCAACAATTGAATTTTTCTTACAAATTACACCAAGAAAATACTGGGTTTAAATCAAGTAGAAGTTTGGTGAAAAATGGTTCATATATCTCTCAACACGATTTTTCCCCAGCCTTTGGTTATAGAGGAAGTCTTGAACTTCGAGATAATTTTGAGAGAGCAAAAAGAGGTTTAGAAAAAAGAGAAGAGGATAAAGCTTCTGCCAATCATATCCAGAATCATCAACATCATAAATATGTCCCTATCAATTTTGAAACAATTATTTCAACTCATAAAAATCAAACAGCCATCGCTCCTGGAGATTTAATTCGACAATGGGAAAATGAAAATCGAAATTTTTATCACTATAAAACTTCAGAAAACATCATTGGGGTAATTAACTATTTCTCTGCTCATTATAAAACTAAAAAGGTTGATCATAACGGAATTTCGATAGAACAATATTATCATCCCAAACATGAATTTAACATTCAAAATACAGAAGATAATACAACACTCGCCTTAGATTATTGTATTGAAAACTTTGGAGAATATCCTTTAAAACATCTTCGAATTGCAGAAATCCCAGGTCATTGGCCCTTCGGTGGACAAGCAATGCCAGGGACGATTAGTATGGTTGCAGATCGATTTTATTTGATTGACAATTCTAATCTCGAGGGTTTTGATTTGGTAGCAAAACGTACGATTCATGAGGTGGCACATCAATGGTGGGGAATGATTTTACGAGCCAAAAATATTGAAGGAGGAAGTATTTTAGTTGAAGGTTTAGCCAAATATACTGAAGCTGTGGTGATGGAAAAAAAATATGGAAAAGGCGCCATTTGGCAATTAAGTGAATCAGCGAATAGAAGGTATTTTTCAGGTCGATCTTTTGCTTCGAAAGCAGAGCCTCCATTATATTTTGTAGATGATGAAAGCTATTTATCTTATGGAAAAAACTATACTGTGATGCTTGCGCTCAAAGAATTAATTGGTGAGCAAAATATCAATAAGGTGTTGAAAAAGATGGTTGCTAAACATCGATCCGAAAGAGAACCGACTGCTACCTCTGTGGAATTTATTAATGAGTTATATCTAGTTTCTCCAACAAAATATCATTCCTTAATTGATGATTGGATGAAGCGAATCATTACTTATGATTTAAAAATTGAAGACACCAACGTTCAAAAAATAAATGAGCATAAATATGAAATAACTGCTTCCATTTTTGCCAAAAGATTTGAAACTCAAAAAGATGGTGAGGCTAATTTAATTGAAATAAACGAACCAATTCAAGTTGGTGTTTTCAACCAACATCCTAAAAATATAGCTTCTGAAAAACCAATTTTGTATTTGGAAGATCATCAAATTGATCAAGAAAAAATGGAAATAAAAATAATTGTAAAAGAACTTCCAACATACATTTCCATCGATCCATTTGGTACTCGTTCGGATAAAAACCGAATTGACAACTTGAAGCGATTAAATTAATCTTTTCAGGATACTTTAAAAAGTATGGATAAGAATAAATACTTTAGAGTCAAATTTAAATTCTCTAAATATGGCAATACATTGGAAAGTGCTCTTGGGTGTAATCTTAGGATTAATCGTTGGTTTCGTAGCTAGCTTTTTTGAACTAGGCGAAACCATAATATTAGATTACGTCAAACCTTTTGGGACTATTTTTATTAAGGCTTTAAAGTTGATTGCAGTTCCTTTAGTATTTGTTTCTTTAGCCAAAGGAATAACCGAATTGAAGGATTTGGGAAAGCTTTCTAAACTTGGAGGGCGTACCGTTTTATGGTATATGTTGACTACTGTTAGTGCGGTAATTTTGGGCTTATTCCTTGTGAATATTTTTCAGCCAGGAGTTGGTTTAGATATCGAAGCGTTACAAGGTTTATCAAAAAATGCGGTCAACTTTGATGCTCCTTCCACCCAAGGAAGAAGTCCTTTAGACTTTTTTGTTCGCATGGTTCCTGATAATATTTTTTCTGCGTTGAGTGATAATGGCCGACTATTACAAGTCATCTTTTTTACTGTAGTTTTTAGCATTGGTTTATTAATGATTCCAAAAGAAGATCAAGCACCTGTAATTCAATTAATCGAATCACTCAATAAAATCATGCTAAAAGTTGTGGATATGATAATCGCATTTTCACCTTATGCAGTATTCGCATTGATGGCAACTTTATTTATTGAGATTAAAGATCCAACTATATTTATTGCTTTATTGAAATACTCGGCGGTGCTGATGACAGGGATGTTCATTTTACTTTTGTTGTATCCATTGCTTGCACAACTATTGACAGGTATGCCTTTTATGAAATTTGCTAAAGGAGTTTTGCCTGCTCAATTGGTAGCATTATCTACGAGTTCAAGTATGGCAACTTTGCCGGTAACGATGGAATGTGTCATAGATAATTTAGAAGTGGAAGATGAAATTGCATCTTTTGTTTGCCCTATTGGTGCAACGATAAATATGGATGCGACTAGTTTGATGCAAAGTATTGCGGCAGTTTTTGTTTGCCAAGTGATTGGATATGAACTAAGTATTGCCAATCAATTGACGATAGTGGTGACTGCAACGATGGCTTCAATTGGTGCCGCTGCTGCACCAAGCGCAGGGATTGTAATGTTAGTTTTGGTTTTGGAATCAGTTGGTTTCCCTTCTGATAAATTGCCTTTAGCCTTAGCCATGATTTTGGCCGTAGATCGACCATTGGATATGTGGAGGACGGTGGTAAATATTTCGGGAGATAGTTTTGTGAGTGTAATTGTTGGGAAAAAATAAAAACATTTACAAATGTAAAAAAGCTGCAAATAGTAATTATTTGCAGCTTTTTTATTTTACCTAATCAGATTCTAGTATATCTATTTTTGGAAAAAAAATGATCAATCACCCCTCTTCCCCAAATCTACAATCATTTCATTTTTATAATATCGACCTGCCATAAACAATAAAATTGCAGCAATAATTCCCGTCAAAAAAGTACAAGTAAATGCCCATCGCAAAGCATCTATCCCATAAGTTGGTTCGAGCCAATCGCTTAACATTCCAATGACCAATGGCCCAAATCCTAAGCCAATCGTATTGAGTACAAAAAATAAAACTGCAGAAGAAAAGGCTCGCATTTTGGCAGATACAAGATTATGAGTAACTGCAATCGCAGGTCCTAAATATAAGGCAGATAAAAAATAACTAAGCACCAACACAATAATTATCGCTTGAATATTCCCTCCAAAAAAAATAAAAATAGACAATGGAATATTTAACAAAATAGCCAAAGCTGGTAACCAAAAATACCATCGAATATCTCTTTTAGCAAATTTATCTGTAAGGTAACCTCCCATAAATGTTCCAAGTCCACCTCCAAAAGCTGCTATAAGTCCAAGTGTAATACCTATTGTTGCCAAGTCCATTCCATGCGATCGACCTAAAAATGGAGCTAACCAATTACCAACACCATAATTCCCAAAAGCTTGAAATCCTGTCGCTAATGAAAGAAAAATAAAAGTCTTTTTCTTTAACAATGTATTTACAACCTCTTTAAAACTTAATTCTTTTTCATCCGATACTGCTGCATCCATCCTTCCTTTGATCGGCTCTTTGACCGTAAACCAAACTAATACTGCGTACAATATTCCTGGAATTCCCAATGCATAAAGTGCCATTCGCCAACCATAATTTTGAGCAATAACTCCTCCTATCAAAAAACCTAAACCAATCCCAATGTATACCCCTGTCGAATAAATGGAAAGTGCAGTTGCTCTTTTTTCAGGTTCATAATAATCAGAAATAATCGAGTGAGCGGGTGGGCTTCCTCCTGCTTCACCTACGCCTACTCCTACCCTCGCCAAAAGAAGTTGAATAAAATTTTGCGCCATCCCAGAAAGTGCTGTCATCGCACTCCAAACTACCAAGGAAATACTTACTACTTTTTTACGATTATTTTTATCAGCATATCTAGCGATAGGCAAACCTAAAGTCACGTACAAAAGTGCAAAGGCAAAACCTGTCAATAAACCCAATTGGGTATCACTTAAATTCAAATCTGCCTTGATGGGTTCTTGAAGAATGACTAGAATTTGTCGATCAATGAAATTGAAGGCATAAACTCCTGTGAGGATAAAAAGGACATACCGCTTATAAGATTTCGAATACGTAGTTGTGGACATATATTTTGAGTTTCGTTTTGTTTAGGGGATAAGATAGGTAAGTATTTGGGGTTGGCAAAATTTATATTTTTTGTTGAATAGAAATGAGGTGTTCTATTTTGCAGTTTGAGGTGGTTGTTTAAGGTGGAGCATTTTTCATTTTTTTTGCTTTTTTTTTCTGATCAAGCAAAAAAAGTAAAAGCATAAGAGCTATAAAAAAATTATCCCGAACCTCCTATTTGAAGATTCGGGATAACTCCTTATCAATTAAAAAATGTGAATATACTGTTACAATAATTATTCTATTCCAAATCGTAACCCAATATATCCCATTGCCCCTGTAATTGGAGCATAAATATGAGAAGTATCGAAGTTGTCTCCAAAAGGATTTTGCCAATCAATAATTGGATCCTCTTGTGTATAGTTGGTTAAATTTTCACAACCTCCATACAGTTCAAATTGTTCCGAAATTTTATACGTCACTTGAGCATTGACAATTGCGTAAGCAGGTGTATCTCCCACATGATGCTCCAAACTATGTTCTGGATTACTAGTCAAATTTACAAACTCCTGTGTACCTACGAATTGGGTTCCTACGTTAAATTCCCACTTCTCATTTGGCGTTGCATAATCCAATGTAATTAATCCTCTATGTCTTGCATTCATTGGTTTTTCTCTTAACTCACCATCAAGGAAAGTTACTTTTACATCATTGAATTTATAAGCAACTTTTAGCTCTAAACCTTTAAGAATTTCCATAGATGCCACACCAAGAAAACTATTCGCATAAGACTCGCCATTCAAGTTATAAAATAAAACTTTATCTATTTCTGTATTCAAATCCATGACAATTTGATTAACAAAATTAGTCCGATATATGTCTGCTGAGAAACTTCCTTCTCGTTCTCCAACTTTGAAGTTTTGAGTAAAATTAAAACCAAAATTCCAAGCCTCCTCCATATCTAAATTTTCTAACAATACAATTGCACGACTACTCGCTAGGACTCCAACATTCTCTGCAATCACATTTGCAGTTCGATATCCACGACCTGCTGAAAGTCTAACAACTCGATCTTCAGAGAAATTATATTTGACATTTGCTCTTGGTGTAAAAAGGTAACCAAACATATTATGATGATCTAATCTAGCTCCAACCACCATTCCAAATCTATTAGCAAAAGTATAGGGATCATCTTCGCAACCTCTCACCTTAGGGACAAAACTATATTCAGCAAATGTCCCCAACACTTTTTCAGTTCTACTCAAATCAATTTCATTCAATTGCTCATCATAATCATCATAAATATAGGAAACACCAACATCCAATTTGTGTAAATCTGCTGTATCCAAACCAGTCGAAAACATTCCATTCAGGTAAGCATTTTGTTGGGTACCACGATGATTTAAGGTTCCGTAAAAAGAATCTAAATCATGATAAGCTACCTCTGCAATCAAACCGATTGATTGAGTTAGATTTTTAAATCCGAGGTAACCTATTTTTCCAAATAATTCTACCCGATCATTATCTTGTTTTACTTCATAAGGTTTTAATAATTCCTCATTTGGAATTTGTCCAGCCGTATGTCGATCACTTAAAACATGAACATTGAATTGTCCTCGCAAAACATCTCCTCGATAAAAAGTTCGCCACAAAGCATCGTACATCGTCTTTTGTGGAGTATCATAAAATGTATCACCATTATTATCCATCTCATTTTTCCGAGTACTGGAGTGAAGCAATAAACCGGTACTCCATTTTTCTGAAAACTTATGATTCAAATGAATATTCGCTTCTCCTCTTCCAAAGGTTGAACCATAGAGATTGATAAAAAATCGTTTGTCTTGAAATGGTTTGACTAATTCTGAATTGATTTGTCCGGTGATGGCTTGGTAGCCATTTTGAACAGTACTTGTTCCTTTCGAAATTTGAATACTGCTCAACCAAGTTCCTGGAATATATTCCATCACGAAAGCTGATCCTAAACCTGAAACCAATGGTCTTTTCTCCATTAACATTTGAGTGTAAGTTCCACGCAGACCTAACATTCGAATTTCTCTTGCGCCAGTCACCGCATCTGTATAAGCAACATCAATTGAAGCATTAGTAGAAAAACTTTCTGCTAAATTGCAACAAGGTGCTTTTCGGAATTCACCGCTTCCGATCGTTTCAATATTCAATGTGGAAATTGTGGAAACATAATTGTCCCTCCGCTTGGCAGCAACTTCTACTTCCATCAATTCTGTAATTCCTTCTACTGCGATTTGAAGTGCATTTTCATTTGGTAAAACCTCTAAGACAACAGCATCATATCCAACGTATTCGATACGTAAATAGGCAATAGTGTCTTGCTTTGGTAACTCAAAAAAACCATTTTCATCGGCAACTGTGCCAATCTCAGTTCCTTCCCAAAGTACGGTTGCTCCAAAAAGTACTTCCCCTTTTTCATTGGTAATCGTACCTGTTAGATTTTGAGCACCTAAGGAAATCGAGAATAATAAAAAGAAGAAAGTATATATTAAATTTCTCATTAATAAATTTACGGATATTATAAATTGTTGTTGTGAAACAAACAACAAAAATACCTAAATAAAGTAACTATTGCTTTTTCTCTATCCATTTTAACAACTCATTATCATTTGGATTTCTTAGCTTTTTCTCTTTAATCATGATCGTTGGAAAATTGAGTCTTTTATTTTTATATAAATTACGAAGAACTTCGGCATAATCTTCATTTTCTTCGACATCAAAAAAGGTAAAAGGAATATCTTTTTCTTGAAAAAAATCCATATAATATTTCGTTTTGTGGCAACGTGCTGCTCCGAAAAGTTGAATATCTTTTTTTGAAAAATTCATATTTAAATTTTAAAGGGGATTGCTTAAGCTTTTAGCTAACAAATTTAAATCCAATTGGTTCTTTATCTTTCTTCTCAAAAAGTTGAAATCAGAATCCGATCTTTTTCCCTTAAATAATTTAGCTTTACAAAAATAAATTATCGAAGAAAATGAAAGAATTTCTATCCAAAATTCACTCAGTTGATGAAGATATTTTGAATGAATATATTTCCCATTGGAAAGAATATTCAGTACCCAAAAAAACGATCATGACTGCGCCAAATGAAACTGAAAGATATTGGTACTACGTTCTAGATGGAATTCAAAAATCATATTATTTGACGGAAGGGAAACAACATATAATTGCCTTTACCTACCCTCCCTCTTTTACTGGAATTCCAGAATCATTCTTTTCTCAAAGTCCTTCAAAGTATTTTTTAGAAACCATTTCTGATAGTCGATTTTTAAGAATTTCTTTTGAAAAACATCAGGAGCTCATGAAGGAACACCGAGAAATTGAAACATTATTTCGGAAAGCAACTGAAGGTCTTTTGATTGGAGTTTTGCAAAGATATTATGAATTGATGGCTTTTGATATTGAAACTCGATTTAAGGAATTTGTCAAAAGGAGTCCACATCTTTTGACTTTTATTTCCCATAAAGATTTGGCCTCTTATCTTCGAATAAATCCTACTAACTTCAGTAAGTTGATCAATAATATAAAAATCTAAAATCTTGGTTTATACCAAGATTTTTTCAAAAGAAAGGATGCAACTTTGTTTTATATTTTCACATAAACCACTAAAGGTTAAAAAAAAAAAATAAGATGAACGACTGGATAAATCAAATTGATAAAACGACTACTGAATTTCATCAACTCTTTGGGAAATAATCTTCAGAAGAATTAAACTGGAAACCTAATCCTACAACTTGGAGCATCGCTCAAAATATTGATCACTTAATCGTCATCAACAAAACCTATTTTCCAATTTTGGCTGACTTAAAATCTGGAAAATACCAACTTCCTTTTTTAGGAAAATTTGGTTTTATTGTTTCCTACTTGGGCAAATTAATACTTAAAGCTGTGGAACCAAGTAGAAAGAAAAAAACTAAAACTTTTTCAATTTGGGAACCTTCAGAAAGTAATATTTCAGATGATATTTTAGCACAATTTTCGAATCATCAAAAGGAACTAAAACGAGAAATTCTTGCGGCTAAAGATTTAGTAAAACAAGGTGCAGTCATCTCTTCACCTGCAAATAAAAATATAGTTTATAAACTTGAAACAGCTTTCGATGTAATTGTCACTCACGAACAAAGACACCTAGAACAAGCAAAAGAAGTTTTAATTCAACTTAAAAAAAACTCAGTAACCGTCACATAAAAAAATGATTCGACGGCTCAATCCAAAAGCCGTCGAATCAAAATAATAAACGTAAAACGTAAAACAAACTTTTAATAAATCACTCCATCCTTCATCACCATTTTCACTTTTTCCAAAACTCGAATATCTTCCAAAGGATTCCCTTCCACAGAAATCAAATCAGCTAACAATCCTTTTTTTACTTTTCCAATTTTATCGCCCATTTGAAAGATATCAGCATTCAAAGAAGTGGCAGATTGAAGCACAGCAAGAGGTGTCATTCCATACTCCACCATCATCACTAATTCCCTTGCATTGGTTCCATGCGTATATACTCCTACATCTCCACCAGCGCAAATTTTCACATTGGCATCTAATGCCATTTTAAAAGATTTCTTTTTATTTTTAATTCTCTCTGGTTCGTCTTCTATTCCTTTTTTCCATCCTCGATATTGCATGATAGCATCACCAGCTGCAAGGGTTGGACAAAGGGCTACATCATATTTTTCCATCAATTGAAAAATTTCGAGAGTTCCTGCATCTCCATGTTCTATCGTAGAAACTCCTGCTAAAATCGCTCTTCTCATACCTTCCTCTGAAGCTGCATGAGCGACTACTTTCCGTCCACTACTTTCTGTAATTGCTACGATCAATTTTAATTCCTCCAATGTAAAAGTAGGTGCTGCTTTCCCAAATGCTCCCCAACGATAATCAGCATAAACTTTTATCACATCTGCTCCTTTACCGATTTGATCACGAACTACTTTTGTCAAATCATCCACTCCATCTGCTTCCTCCGCACCAAGTGGAACTCGAACATGAGGAGCAAATCCTTTTGGACCATAACTTCCTGTTGTTACAATTGCTTTCCCTGCAACGATCATTCTTGGTCCAGGAATTATTCCTTTTTCAATAGAAGTTTTTAGCCCTACATCTGCATAACCTGCACCTTCAGAACCTAAATCACGAACAGTCGTAAATCCTGCTTCCAAAGTTTTTCGAGCAGCAACTGTAGCTCTAACGACACGTTCCGCCTCCGACTCTTTGAGCACTTGATCATTCCAACCAGTTTCATTGTAAGGATGCAACAACAAATGACTATGCCCTTCAATTAAGCCTGGTAATAAAGTTTGTCCTTTTAAATTTTTGATTTGAAAATCAGAAAAATTTTTAACAGAAACTTGTTTTTCATTTCCGCATGCAATGATTTTATTTTCTTTTACGATGACAATCCAATCATTGTGTATTTTTTCTCCATCAAAAACTCGATCGGGTTTTAAAATATAACCTGAAGGAGTTTGGGAAAATCCAAATTGGAATATTAGGAAAAAGAAAAAAGTGAGGAAGCTAATTTTGCATTTCATATTTTGGAATTTTTGGTTCAGTTTTACTGTTTTGGAAAAATAGAAATAAACTACCTCATTTTTAGTTTTTTAAAAAATAAATTGAAAACTTCCAAAGCAGTTTCATGGAAAATTTGATGTATTACTCTTTAAAATTTTATTAATTTGAAATATCCAATTGCACCATTTTCATTTCTAACTTTTAGGAAATAAGAACCTGCTGGGATTTTATTATTGATATCTAAATTGATCTGGTGAAACCCTTTTTGTAAATCTATTTTTTTAGAATAAATTTCAATTCCTGAAACAGTCCACATCGTTAGCTGCAACTTCTGAGCAATTTCTAATTCAGCATTTAAATATAAAAATTCAGAAAAAGGATTCGGTGAAATTTCTAATTTTGAAACTCCTTGTTCCAAGTTTGCTATTCCATCAATGATATCTGATTCAATAATAAACACAACTTGAGATACACAACCATTCGCATCAAGGACATAACCTAAATATTCTCCTCCTTCCAAAAGAATGAACGTATCTCCAGATTGGAAATTAATTCCATCAATTGAATATAAGTAAGAACCAACTCCTCCAACTCCCCCTAAAGTTACTGTTCCGTCAGAACCAGCAGTTCCTGTTCCTGTATCACTCGTTGTTGAAATAACTGTTATCTGCAATTCTTCAGGCTCTTCGATTTCGATTTCTTGGGCAGCAGTACAACCGTTCGAATCTATTATGTCTACCATAAAAATTCCTGCAGGAAGATTTTCGAATATCCCTGTATTATTAATTTCTCCATTTAAAGTATAACTAAATTCTCCTACACCTCCAGATGCATCCAATATGGCTTCTCCAGTTGACTCTCCAAAACAATCCACAGGAACAATTCCTACAACATCTAAATTGATGGCAGTAGGTTCTAGTATCTCAACAGAAACAGTTTCTGTACAATTGTTTGCATCGGAGACTACGACTTCATAAACACCCGAAGCTAGATTTTCAAAAACTCCAGTTGGATTAGTTGTTCCATCTAATTCATACATTAGATTTCCAGCGGGACTGCCAGCAATGATATTGATCGTTCCATTTTCATCTCCAAAACAACTAACAGCTGTGGCTGAAGAACTTTCGATTGAAATATCACTTTCTTCATCAATTGTTATCATTGTAGTCAATTCACACCCATTCCCATCTGTCATTAATAAATCATAATTTCCTCCAGATAAATTTTCGAAAAGTCCAGTTGTATTCGTTTCATTATTCATCTGATATACGAAATTACCAGCTCCATTTAAACCTTGAACTTCAACTAATCCTGTAGCGGAACCTGCACACTCCTCTGGAATAATATTTAGAATTTCGATAGAAACTTCATCTGGCTGGTCAATGGTCAAATTTTGAATTTCACTACATCCATTTCCATCTTCAACTAAAACTTCATAAGTTCCTGCAACTAAATTTTCAAATAATCCAGTTGTATTAGTCAGGTTATTCAAGGAGTAAGTTAAGTTTCCAGTTCCTCCTAAAGCAACGACTTGAATAGCTCCATCAGACAATCCAAAACAATCTATCGAATTCAATTCTTCTACATTAAATTCCAAAACCTCTGGTTGAGTTATCTCTATTTCAAGTTCTGTAAAGCAATTATTATCATCATTAATTATTACATCATAAATGCCTGCTTCCAAGTTCTCAAAAGTTCCTGTTGTATTAGTTTCATTGCCTAAAGTAAATTGGATGATTCCTGTTCCTCCATTAGCCATAAAATTAGCCGTACCATTATTTTCTCCAAAGCAAGTTACATCTGTTACATTCAAAATAGAAGATTGGATTTCTGCTGTTTCTTCTACCTCTACTTGAGTGGAAATGGTACAATCATTTTCATCATTGACAATTACTTCATAAGTTCCTTGCGCTTGAATTTCAAATTGACCAGTTGAATTAGTTTCACTTCCAACTGTAAAATTTAAATTACCTGATCCTCCATTAGCCACCAACTGAATCATACCACTAGAACTTCCATCACAACCAATATTCTGCACCTGAATATCTTCAAAAGCAAGTGGTTGTGGATCATCAAAAGTTAATGCAACTTCTTCCATACATCCATTATCATCTGTAATGAAAAATGTAAAACTGCCTGGAGGAATATTGGAAAAAATACCGGTTGTGTTAGTTTCAGTTCCATAAGAATATTCAAAATTATTCGACCCTCCAGTTGCATTTAGTTCCACCATTCCATCCTCTTCTCCAGCACAGGTAATGTTTTGATTATTTACAATTGTCGGAACAATTTCTTGCGGAGTATCGACTATGATGTTCATAGAATTTGAACATCCATTTTCATCTTGGATTTCAATATTATAGTTCCCACCTTCCAAATTTGTAAACTCTCCAGTTGTATTAGTTTCACTTCCTAAAGTATATTCAATGGTTCCTGTTCCACCTACAGATGATAAATTGACCGCTCCATCTGCACCTTCAAAACAGTTCACATCTAAAACATTCATCACTTCAATTTCTAGAAAATCAGGTTCAGAAATCATGACACTAACTGAGGTATTACAGTTATTTTCATCTTCCAAAATCACACTATAATTTCCTGCCAGAAGATTTTCAAAAACTCCTGTGGAATTTGATTCACTTCCTAGAGTAAAGGTAAAAGCTCCTATTCCGCCAGCCCCAATGACTTGAACACTTCCATTATTTCCTCCATTACAATTTACATTTTCACTTTGTGCAATAGAAGCTGATAAAGAATTTGGTTCATTAATATCTACTTCAACTGACTCAGTACATCCTGACTGATCAGTAACTTCAACAATATAAATTCCTCCTGAAAATCCTTCAAAAAGACCAGTTGTATTAGTAACACTCCCTACGTTAAATTCATAACCTCCTACTCCACCATTTGCACTCACTTCTATGGTTCCTTCTTGACCTGAACAAGAGGCTTGGTTAATATTTTCTACGACGATATTTAGTTGAGATGGTTCGAAGATATCAAAGCTAACTGGCGTTTCACAATTGTTTTCATCAGTAACTTGGATTGAATAATTTCCTCCACTAAGATTGGTAAATTCACCAGTAGTATTTGAATTTCCATTTAATTCAAAAGTAATATCTCCACTACCACCATTCGCTTCCAAAGCAATGGCTCCTGAATTATCGCCAAAACAATTGACATCTTGCTGAGAAGAAATCATTGCAATTAATTCGTTTGGTTGACTGACAGTAGATTGAATAGTTGTTTCACAATTATTAGCATCAGAAATTGAAACGACATAATTCCCTGCTGTGAGATTATTGAAAACTCCTGTTGAATTAGTCTCCACTCCATTATTAAATTCAAAGTTCCCTACTCCACCTGATGCTGATATTTCAAAACTACCTGTGTTCTCTCCAAAACAATCGACATTTGCATTTTCTACAATTTGCACCTCAATTTCTGAAGGTTCCGTTATTTCAAAGTTGACTTCTTCGGAACAACCACTTTCATCCAAAATCATCACTTCATAATTTCCTGCGGCAAGGTTACTAAAACTTCCAGTTGTATTAGTTTCCGTTCCTAAAGTAAATTCAATTACGCCTGTTCCACCTGAAGCTAAAACCGTAGCTGTACCATCATTTGCTTCAAAACAATCTAAATTAGTTTGTTGATCTAATTGGGCATTAAGGATATCTGGCTCAGTAATTTCAATAGTTAATTCATCATCGCATCCCATTCCATCAGTAATCTCCACTAGATAAGAACCACCAGACAGATTTGTAAATATATTGTTATTTCCTTGATTAACTCCATTCAAAAAGAAGGTAAATGCACTTAATCCGCCATTTGCTTCAACTTCAATTATACCATTCTCTGCTCCATTGCAACTAACATTTTGAGCTTCACTAAGCGTTAATTCTACTGAAGCATCTTGGGTAATTTCAGCAGATAAATTAACCTGACAATTATTATCATCGGTAACTAAGATAGGATAAGTTCCTGCTGCCAAATTTTCAAAGGTCACCGAATTTCCAGTTAGTGTTGTTCCTCCTAGATCAACAGAAATCGCTCCCGATCCTCCAGAAGAATTAATCGTAACAGCTCCTACATTTCCACCACTACACGCAATATTTTGCTGTGAAGTAATATTTGAAACTAGTTCTGCTGGTTGAGTTATTTCGACTAGAATACTCGTTTCACAATTATTTTCATCCAAAACAGAAACGGAATATGTTCCTTCTACCAGACCATTAAAAATACCTGTTGTATTAGTTTCACTTCCTAAAGTATAATTCAAAATACCCATTCCACCTGCTCCTTCAATAGTTACAGTCCCGTTATTTTCGCCAAAACAGTTTAAATTTGTCTGTTGAGTAATTTGCCCAGTTAAAGCTTGAGGTTCAGTTATTTCTATAGAAACTTCATCAGAGCAGCCTTCACTATCAATACTTTCAACCAAATAAGTACCTCCTGGCAAATTTGTAAATACATTGTTATTCCCTTGACTAACTCCATTAAGAAAATAAGTAAAAGTGCCTGATCCACCAGATGACTCTGCTTCGATCATTCCATTATTTTCTCCGTTACAATTTACATTTTGAGCAGTTGTAATGGATATATCTACACCTGGACTTCCAGTAATTTCAACTGAAGAAAACACTTCACAATTATTCTCATCCTCAATAATTATAGGGTAAATACCAACTGCCAAATTATTAAACGTAACTGAATTTCCAGATAACATTGTTCCATTTAAAGTTACTGTAGGAGTTCCATTACCACCTACAGAATTAACAGTAATTGAACCTAATCCTCCTGTACATGATACATTCGTTTGATTGACTAATTCAACTTCCAATTCTGATGGTTCTGTAATATCTACCATGATTCCTTCGACACAACCATTTTCATCTATTACATCTAGGTTATAAGTTCCTCCACTCAAGTTTTCAAAAATAGGACTAACTTGGTAGCCTTGATTATTTATTTGGTATTGTAAATTTCCGGTACCTCCCTGCCCAGCAACTTCAATAAGACCATTGGTTGCTCCAAAACAATTTAAATTAACCTGTGCTTGAACTATTAATTGTAATATATCAGGTTCAGTAATAGTTACATTAAATGAATATTCGCAAAAATTTTCATCAACAGTTTCTACAAAATAAATACCTTGTGATAAATTTGTAAATACATTGTTAGGTAGATATCCACCTCCATTAAATGAATATAAATATCCAGGAGATCCTCCCGAAGATCCTAGTATAACTTGTCCATTATTATTTCCAGAACAATCAATTTCAGTTTGATTTGATACAAAAGAAATTAACTCCAAAGGTTCATCAATAACTATTGTTGTGACTCCTTCACAATCATTTTCATCCCTAACGATAACAGTATGAATTCCACCAGATAAATTTGTAAAAAAATTATTAGTAGAAAAAGGACCTCCATCTATATTATAAGTGTAGCCAGCTCCATTATTAGTTCCTCCTACTCCATCAACAATCACACTACCATCACTCAAACCAAAGCATGAAATATCTACCTGAGTATTCACTATTGGAATAATCGCTGTTGGCTCTGTAATGGTTACATTCATAGAAATTGTACTAGAACCATCACTTACTTCTACTACATAAGTTGAAGCTGTCAAGCCTGTAAAAACATTACTACTCTGAGGAGTACCTCCATCAATATTATAAGTATAAGTTCCTGAACCACCTGATCCTAAAACAGTAATAGATCCATCATTTCCTAAATTACAGGTAACATCTGTTTGACTTACCAATTGCAAGGCCAATGGTGCACTTGAACTGCAAACTATAGCTGCAGAACCCAATAAGCTAGATCGAGAAGAATTTAATATATCATGCATTCGAACACCTTGCCCAGTTGTAAATGCATTCATACAATTATCATTTACATAGTCCATATAATTCATAAACATATCTCCACCATTATTACAGCTTGGACTTGGATGATTTGGACAACCAAAATTACTAGAGTTTTGAATTGGTGTATCAGCAATATTATCATCACTCGTACACCCACCATTTCCCCATACATGACGAAGACCTAAATAATGCCCCACTTCATGAGTAGTCGTTCGTCCTAAGTGATAAGGAACATTTGTACCATAACCTGGTCCACCAAAAGTAGTCGAAGCAGTCACTACTCCATCCAACGTTGAATTTGGTAAACCACCTGTATTAGGTAAGTAAGCCCAACCTAATATTCCTCCTAAATTTGGGCCAACCCATATATTTAGATAATCATTTCGATTCCATCCTGTGGCTGATTTAATAGAGAATTCATCACTATTCAAATTATCATTAGTTGCATATCGCGTAATTCCGTCGGTTGGATTGCCACTAGGGTCAACTGATGCTAAACAAAATTCAATCTCCACATCTGCTGCTGCAAAAACACTTGGGGTATTCATCGCATCTGCATTAGTTCGACGAAAATCTTCATTAAGTACTGTAATTTGAGATTCAACATGATCGAGCGGGAAATTAACACCCGTCCCTACCGATTGTCCTGGAGGGTGGCAAATAATTACATGAACTGGAATGGTAACTACAACTGAAGAGCTCTTTCCAAAAGTATTGGAAGTCGAAATCTTAGGTTTTGAAAAATCTTCCTCCAATCCTTTTTTGTAACTAGGATCTGCATCCATTAATTGCTGCATCTTTTCATCAGTATGGCATCTCTGAGAAGAAGTATTTTTTATTGTTTTTTGAGAAAACAGAAATAAGGGAAGCATCAGAAATAAAAATATTCCTAACCATTTAGAAGGCTGTGAAACGGACATAATACTGACAATTGTTGGTTTTGAAAATATTTCTCTCTTTAAAACTAAGGGTATTATTGATTTGGTTTTCTGGGTAAGGATTTGCTAAAATAACACTTTTATAAAGGGGAAATACAAATCTTTTAAAAAGATACATTTTTTTAGTGAAAATTTTCCATAGAGGTTATTTCCCGACATTTTATATTAGGAAGCTAATAATTTTAAAAACTTGTGGCAGGGTTTAAAATATTATTTTTCAAAAATAAATCCATCTCGCAATCTCAACCAAACTTTCGTTTCATTTCTATTTAGTTCCACCAATCCTGATAGCCGAAGACCATCTTCGAAACTTCCAGTTTTCTCAACATAAACTCCATGCTCATAATACCCTGACCTTCCTTCAAATGAACCCACATATTTTATCAGTAATAAAAGAGATAAAATATTCTAACTCACTTTGGCAACTTGATTAAACAAAACAAGCCACTTACATTCATCTGCAAGTGGCCTGTTTTAAAATCATAACATTACATTTACAATTTTATGGCTTTGTAATTTCCACGTTGTGTGATCAAGTAAATTTCTTTTCCTTTGAAACCATAATATCCATTTTTGTTATAAATAATATGATCATACTCGTTGGGAAGAACCATTGTTTTTTTCAACAAATCATACAATCCAAGTTTCGATTTATCTTTTACGATAACTACATTCTTCACTTCTCCCAATACATCTTCAAATATTGGCGCAACAACTTCTGAACCTAATTTGTCAATGATTCCATATTTTTTATTTGAATTTTGAACTTTCAAATAAGAGAATTTTTTCGAAGAATAATAACTTTGATTTTTTGCTTTGTCAGCAATTCGCTCAATATCTTTATACGATTTATCATTGACTTGCGAACCATTACTATTAAGCAAATACCAATTATTTTTCTTTTGAGCGATATACATTTCTGGTGATAAAGATTCAATTAAATCATAATCAAACTTGGTAATCATTTTTCCATAAAAATCCATGATCCCAAATTTCTTATTTTTTTCTACGATAAAAACTTTATCTCCTCGCTCAATATCATCATAATCACAAGTTGCAATTTCGTAAGGCAATCCATTATTAATTTGCAAGATTCCACACTTATTATTTTTTGCCGTGATCATATTATTATACCCTGACTTCGTCAATTGGTCATACTCAAATGGTAAAGTAACTGTTCCATCTGCGGTGATACAACCATATTTCCCTTGTTTATTTTGAGCTAGATAAGAACCATCTTTGTATGGATAGGTAGCGATACTTTGATACTCAATTGGAACTATTTTTTCTTCCTCTTCATTGATGATTCCCATCTTTCCTTTTTCCTTGACGATGTATAATTTTCGCCCACCTTGCACCACATACAATTCATCGTACCAAGTTTTAAATCGAGGTTTATCATTAATATCAATGATGTTTTTTTCATTTCCTTTCGTCACTAAAAAATAATTCTCAGAACTTAATTTTTCAACGCGAGTATAATTACAATCAATAATTAATTTATTTCCAGTTACACTATACACGCCTGACAACCGAACTGGTGAAGAATAATCTGTAACAATAAAATAATTTTCAAGACCACCAATATTACCAATTCTAGACCATTTGAAGTCCATAATTTGATTGTTATTACCATCTATAATTCCTTGCTTACCATTAAATTGAGCCAAGTATAAATCTTTATTTAAGTATGAAAGTGATTCATACATAATTGGAATATCCCAATTTTCAGTTTGCACATTATACAATCCAAATGTTTTATCTATTCCTAAAACGTATTGCTTAGTCCCACTTGAATTATAGGTCTGAGCACTAAAAATCATAGGCAGAAGTATATTTCCTCTTTTTAAAATTCCATAGGTCTTTCTGTAATTGCTATCATATTTATCATAGAACCACTCGTAATCATCATAGATTTTTGTAGTCTGGTATTTGTTATTTTGTTTTTTTCTATAACCACTATCAATCTCTTCCATTTCTATCGATTGATCCATAAAAACTGGTTCTTCTTCCTCCACAACTTCTTCCTCAGGAACCTCCATTATTTCTTGCACAGGTGGCGGAGGCGGTGGTGCTGGCTCTTCAACTTGAGCAATTATTGAGTTAGAAAAAATGAGAACAAAAAGAAGTACAAATGAATTTTTCATGAATATTTTATTTAATTATTTCAGAATATTTTAGTTTTAGTTCGTAAAATTAATCATTTCATTTACGACTGTATGTATTTTAACTATTTATTATTCTATGAAGATTTAAGTAAAAAAGTAAATACCTCGAGTCTATTTTTTGAAAAAAAAAAAAGCAATTGTGGAATCTTTTAAACCCTTTAAATGAATGATTATCCTATCACTACAACTCATTCAATTATTTTTTACTAAACAACACCTTCCTATGAAAAAGATCACAACACTCATTTTCCCTATTTTCCTAATGGTTGTCTGCGCTAGTACTCCTAAAGGTCAAGTCACTAAACCTGCTAAATTTACTGATGCTAATTTTCAAAAGACTGACTTAAATAAAAAAGGTGTTACCGTAGTGGAATTTTGGGCCACTTGGTGCGGCCATGTAAAATGGTCTATCCTATTGTTATAGAATTGGCTAATCATTATGGTAAAAAAGTTAACATCGGAAAAATGAATGTCGATTTGGAGCAAGAAAAAATTAACAATAGAAGTATCCCACCTATTTTGATTTTTAAAGACGGCGAGGTTGTAGATAAACATTTAGGAGTTCTCTCGAAAAGAACTCTGAAGAAAAAAATAGATGATTTTCTTTATTTAAAAGATTTTTCAAAAGTCTTATGACATCATTTGGTAAGTAAACAAACTCCCCAAATACGCCAACGCAGTCATAAACACAAACTGAATCATCGCCCATTTCCAACTCTTCGTTTCACGTTTCACCACCGCTAATGTACTCATACATTGCATTGCAAAAACATAAAAAATCAACAAAGACAAACTCGTCGCTCGATTATAAATCAGCTCTCCTGTATCAGGACTTACCTCTGTTGCCATCCGATCAATCACCGACGTTTCTTCAGCATCACTTCCAATACTATAAATGGTAGCCATTGTTCCTACAAAAACTTCTCGAGCAGCAAAAGAGGTAATCAAGGCGATTCCTATTTTCCAATCAAAACCAAGTGGTCGAATGACTGGCTCGATAAATTTTCCAACATGACCTGCATAAGAGGCTTCTATTCTTTTAGCTGCAATAAGGTTTTCAGTTGCACCTTCATCTAATTTTTTTTCTAATGAAATAGAAATTGCTTCCTGCTCTGCTAGTTTCATTCCATCTCCTGGAGCAAAGCTTGCCATCAACCAAAGCACTATCGAAATTACAAAAATCACTTTCCCTGCTTCGATCACAAACGTTTTTGTTTTTTCATAAACATTTAATAAAACGTTTCTCATCAATGGCATTCGATAGACGGGCATTTCCAACATCAAATAACTTGTCTCTTCTGTTTTTAGTATTTTATTAAAAACCCAACCTGCCCCAAGTGCAGCAACAATCCCTAATAAATATAATCCCATAAAGACTAATCCTTGCATATTAAATATTCCCCAATATTGATCTGCAGCTACCACGAATCCAACCAAAACAGCATAAACTGGCAACCTTGCCGAACAACTAATCAAAGGCGTCACCATAATCGTAATCAATCTTTCCTTCCAATTTGAAATCGTTCGAGTACTCATAATCGCAGGAATCGCACAGGCTCCTCCTGAAACTAAAGCCACAATACTTCGACCATTCAATCCAAATCTCCGCATCGAATTATCAAACAAATAAACCGCCCGAGCCATGTAACCTGACTCTTCCAAAATTGAAATCAAAAAGAAAAGGATGGCAATCTGTGGAATAAAAATCAACACTCCGCCAAGCCCAGCCAATATTCCATCTGTCAGTAAATCTCGAAACATACTTTCTCCTAACAATGCTTTTACACCTTCATCTAATTTTCCAAATCCAGCTTCTATCAAATCCATCGGATAGCCTGCCCAACTAAAAATCGCTTGAAAAACTAACATCATCAATGCAAAGAAAATCGCTGGCCCAATAAATCGATGTGTTACTAAACGATCTACTTTATCACTAAAAGTTTCTTCTTCTGTTTTTGCTTTGGTTAAAGTCTGTTTAACAATTGGTCCAAATTTTTCAAACCTTTGCATTGTTTCACGAACCTGATATTTCAAACCATCAAAATCTGCGGTGACTATACTTTTGATGGTAATTCTTTGTGCTGCCGTCAAAAAAGGTAACCACTCAAAATGTTGTGCCCATAACCAAGCTTGATATTCCGTAGGTAAACCAAACTCTACTTGAAGTTCTTGAGCTATCTTTTTTTCTTCTTTTGAAAAATTATAATTCAATTGATTTTTAGAAAATTCAAAATCTCCTGACCCTTGCGCCAATACATTTGCCAATTCTTGTTTCAAATCTTCAACTCCTTCTCCAGTTCTCCCACTTACTTGTACAACAGGAACATTTAATTTTTTGGAAAGCAAATCTAAATCAATTTCTAATCCAGACTCCTTTGCTATGTCTGCCATATTTAAGGCCAACACCATTGGCAAACCAAGTTCTCGTATTTGGCTAAACAACAATAAATGTTTTTCCAACTGAGTAATATCTGCCACATATAAAATACCATCGTACTTCTCTCCTTCCTCCCATGCATCCATCAATGCCAGAGGACAAGCTAAAGTTCCAACCACTATTCGTTCATCGATTGAAGTAGGATAAAAACTATAAGTACCAGGAAAATCTATAAAATTGACTTTGATGTCGTCGGTAAGATTTACGACACCTGATTTTTTATCGACGGTAACGCCGTGAAAGTTTCCTACTTTTTGTCGTAGGCCGGTAAGTTGATTGAAAAGGGAAGATTTGCCACAATTTGGATTTCCAATCAGCGCAACTTTAAAATTTTGCATGAAAGGTTTTTATTAATTCGCGACGTCTTCTAATAAAATATTTGCAGCTTCGTTTTTTCTAACTGCCATTCCAAAACCATTTACTTTGATAAAAAAGGTTTTGCCTGCACTTGCTTTTCTAACGAGTTCAACTAAGCTACCTGGGAGCATTCCCATCGACATTAATTTTCCCCCCATTTGAGAATCTGCAAAATTTTGGACGATGCTCTTTTGTCCTATTTTTAATTCACTTAAATTCATTATCCTGCTTTTATTTAGTCAAACCTCAATAAAAT
>CAJQQY010000190.1 GCA_905480595.1 uncultured Saprospiraceae bacterium
CCTAAAACCTCCATTCTTAACTACTGCCGTTTTAAAAAAAATTCATATTTTACAGGCTCATTTAACGAATCAAAAAAATATGGAAGTGGTCAACTCTCTTTTGATGGAAGTGGAAGCATACGTGACTAATTTTATCACCGAACAAGTCGATAATAAATATGCGTATCACAATATTCAACATACAATTGATGTAGTCAATGCTACACAGGAGTTAGGCAAAGCCCATAGTTTACATGCTAAGGAATTAGAACTACTTTCAATCGCTGCATGGTTTCATGATATTGGTTACAATAAAGGACCCATGGGACACGAAAAACGTAGCGCAGAATATGCAAAAACATTTCTCGAAAAATATAATTTTGAAGAAGCTGATATCAAAATAATTCAAGATTGTATCATGGCCACAAAAATGCCTCAGAGTCCGAATACATTATTTGAGAAAATTTTGTGCGATGCAGATATGAGTCATTTGGGTAAAAAAATATATTGGGAAAGATGTGGAAGAATTCGTCAAGAGTTAACCTTGACTAAAAACACTACCATGTCGGAACCTGAGTGGATTGAATTTGAATTAGATTTTATTGTCAATCAAAAGTACCATACCGCTCAAGCCAATCACCTTTTTGAAAAACGAAAGAAAAAACATATTCGTCAATTAAAAAAATTGAATGAACGGCTTCATCCAGAAGAAGTTCTTAGCGTCGATGGGGGGGCAGTTCGGAATAAGAAAAAAAGTAAAAAGAAATCAAAGAAGGGAGGCAGTAACAAGAATGTGGAAGAAATTGCTATTCATAATGTCGAAGAAATCAGCCAACTAAAACTAGGTCGAGGTGTCGAAACGATGTATCGAACAGCATACCGAACGCATGTTAACTTAAGTTCAATTGCTGATAACAAAGCCAATATTATGTTGAGTATTAATGCTATTATTATCTCAATTACAATTTCTACTTTAGTTCCAAGTTTTGAGACCAATGAAAAACTACAGATACCCACCATTGTTCTATTAGCAGTTTGTTTAGGTTCTATTATTTTTGCAACACTATCTACTCGACCAAAGATTACTGAAGGAAAAGTAACTCGCGATGACATTATCAATCGAAAGAGTAACCTTCTATTTTTTGGAAATTTTTATAATATGAAACTAAAAGATTTTGATTGGGGAATGATGGAAATGATTAAAGATTCTGATTTCTTGTATAGTACGATGACTCGTGATCTTTATTTTTTAGGAATTGTACTCGCCAAAAAATATAAATACCTCCGCTTCTGCTATAGTATATTCATGTACGGATTAATCATTTCAGTTGCAGTTTTTGCATTTGCATTTCTGAGGTGAATAATACGACTACTCTTTATATTTAATTTCTTGTCAATAAATTAGAACCTGAAGTTTTAAATCTAATTAATGTAAATGGAGTAGGTATTATATTTTCGTTCATCTCGTTAATGATTCCCCATCTTTCTTTATGGAATTATCCACAAATTAAATTTCATTTAATTGATACGCTCCCTCTCCCACTCTATCAGCAATCCACTCTCCATCTTCGCAAAGTGGTTCCATTTCTTTTTTAATAAAATCAAAAACATCGTCTTTGATTTTATCGGGGAAAAGTAAATGAATATTTGGACCAGCATCCAAACTAAAATAAAGAGGCTGATTAGTCTCATCTCGGTAGGCTCTGATTTTTTCTATCATCACCAAGGTATTTGGGCGAATCAAAATATAAGACGGCTCGGAAGTCATCATGAGTGCGTGAAGAGTTAGCGCTTCATTTTCAGTAATTTCTCCAAAGGTTTTAAGATCTCCTTCTTCCAAAGCTTTCAATAATTTTGCAAATCTTTCATTTGCTTGATCGTACCGATTTTGGGCAAAAATATTTCCCTCCATCAAGCCATGTCCTGCTCGACTACTCACACTTTTTTCTTTTCGATCAGCAATCAAAATGGTATCGTGAAAAGTTTTGAATACAGGATGTACTCGCTCTCCCCACGGAATCGCAAATAAATTAGATGACCCTTCTGCCGCCGCAGACTCTCCCCAAATTGCTAAATGTGGATAAACCGAACGACTTGCACTTCCCGATCCTAATCGTGCAATAAATGATGATTTTTGCAAAAACTCGTCATCACCTTCAAGTGTCCCAAAAAGTTCTTTTTCCATGGAACAAAGACAAGTCGCCAAGGCACTCATTGCAGAGGCAGAGGAAGCAATTCCAGTTGAATGAGGAAATGAATTATAGGAATGAACGGTCAAATGAAATTGAGTTAAAAATGGGAAAACATCGACAATGCTTTCTAAGAATTTCAACATCTTATTTCGAAAAGCATCATTCTCTTTTTTCTCAAAAAAGAAATCTAACTCAATATTTTGGCTGTCTGATTCTTTCGGTTGATACTCCAAAATCGTTTCCGTAAAAGCATTGTTAAGTGTAAAGCTAATCGATGGATTCCGAGGAAGTTGTCTTCCGTATTTTCCCCAATATTTCACCAAAGCTAAGTTAGATGGACTGCGCCAAGCGATACGGCCAGAAGTAATATTTTCTTTCTCTAAAATTAATTTGGGGTTGACGTAGTTGATCATTTTGATGATTTATTTCTTATTGAAAAAACAACTTATTATTTGGAAAATATCCGATATAAAAATGCAAAAGTAATTCAAATTCATGGAAAAAATAAACGCCACACTTGCACAAGTGTGGCGTTTATTTTCTAACAAAAAACTTTAGTAACTGTTTAGTCTTTTTTATAAGAAATATCAAAATCGTTGATGACTATATCCAAAATCGGATCTGCTCCTTCGTGATATCCTTCCTTCAAATCGTAGTTGAAAAATTTCCCCATCTGATTCCAATAGCCTGCCGTAAATCCTCCTTTCACATCTTTCATCAAAGTATAAAAAGGAGTATCCAATTCTTTTTCAATCATTTTAATTAAAATCATTCCTTGCGTTTTTGTCAAATGTTTTAACGGAGTTTTAAACTCTTTTTTAAGTTGTCGGTATTTTCTTTTGACAAATTTTTTACGCTTTCGCTTACTCATTGTCTCTGTCGATTCTTCGATTTCTCTAAATATCTTAATCCCTTTTTGAGCATATGGATAAACCTTGGAAGCATAATATCTATACTTTCGATAAGTTCGATAATCCTCTCTATTTTTAAATTCCTTTGGCGATGAGATAGAAATATCATCCAAATCCGCCATAATAATCGTATCACCGCCTTGGATAATGGCATCGAAGACGTATCCATTGATCGTCACTTTTTCAGTCTTTTCCTCATCCATTTGCGCCTGCATTTGCAAACTTATCATGGAAAATGCTAAAAGTATTAATGTAATTCGTTTCATATTTCTAATTAATATTTTTATTCAATTTAAGCTATTTTTCAAAAACATACTACGCTGAGTCGTTATTCTTTAAACGAATGAAAAAGTATAAAGTATCACCTTCCAATTAATTTTAATTAAAATTTAACGAGACTTTAAAATCTTCCTCAAAGACTAAAAATCAATATGTTACTATTTTTTCTTCAAAAAGCCTTTCGCCTGATTCAGCTCTACCTACGATAAAATAAACTCCAGCAGGTACTTCTCCAAGATGCAGATAAGATTGATGATTGGAAAAAGTAATTTGAGATTCATTAACTATTTTTCCATCTATTTGAAAAACTTGGATATCTACTTGCCCTTCATAAGCAAAATTAATATTGACAGAGCATGTTGCAGGATTGGGATAAAGATGAAGGACTGGACCAGCAATAAATGAAGTAGTATTCGTTTTTGTAAAATATTGATCAGCAAAATTAAACGCATCTTGCCCAATCTCAATTCCTATCAACCGCCCTGGAATATCATCGGCAGGCGGATGTATTCCACCCCAAATTCTGGAAAGACTACATTGATCGGAAGCATCTCGATAGGTCGCCCATTGCAA
>CAJQQY010000191.1 GCA_905480595.1 uncultured Saprospiraceae bacterium
ATTTTATGTTATGGATGACTATTCTGCATTGCGAAATATGGATAATTCTATCAAGGATGCTGAAGCGCATTTGTTTACGTCGCGTCCAGCTTTGATGTATGAAAAAGCTTCACCGTTAGGATTGCCAGGAAAAGCATTTCAAGGTGATGGGTTTTATACAGCAGAAGATTTAGGTCCAGTCGCAATGTTTGATTACTTTATAAAAGATGAAAAGAAATCTTTAAAAGACGAAAGACAGAAAAAAGATTCTGAAACAGATAAAGAAAAGAAAGATACACCGTATCCAAGTTATGAAGATCTTGTAAAGGAAGACGAGGATAAAGTACCCGAATTGTTATTTACAATAAAAGACAGCAATGGTAAAACAGTAAGGAAAATAATGAAGGCTTACAGTAAAGGATTGCAAAGACTAAAGTGGGACATGCGTTACGCTGCAAAAGATCCAATTAGCTTGGGGAGCTCATCTTTTTACAATCCATTCGCTGGGGTAACTGAAGGAACCTTGGTTACACCTGGGAGTTATACAGTTGAATTGTCAAAAGTACATAATGGAAATATTGAAATGTTGAGCGGGCCAGTTAACTTTACAATTAAGGCATTAAACAATACGGTTTTACCAGCAGACAGCCGTGAAGGTAAAGTGGCATTCCAGAGAGAAGTTGCTGAATTGTCTAGAAAAATTGATGGCGCAGGACGTGTTTTAAATGAGGTGAATAATAAAATGAAGCACATTAAAGAAGCGATCAAGATAGTTGAGCAACCGTTGGAATCTCTTTTGACCCAATATAGAAATACAGAGTCTAAAATAAAGGAAATTCAAAAAGCATTTTATGGTGACAATATCAAATCGCGATTGGACATTGACCAATCTGTAACGCCTAGTACTAGAATAGGCTGGATTAATTTTGAGCAAAAATATTCTACATCATCACCTACTGAAACGCATAAGATGAGCTTCAATATTGCAAAAGAAGAATTTGAACCCATTTTGAATATGATAAAACAGTTGGTTAAAACTGATATTGAAAAATTGGAACAAGCTTTGGAAGATGCTGACGCTCCTTACACTCCAGGAAGAGCTTTGAAAATGATAGAATAGAGTTGTTGTAATTTATTATTCTAAAGATGTAATTAGAAAAAGCAGGAATAAAATTAATTGTTCCTGCTTTTTTTATCTCTGATTTACTCTTGTAACTTGTCTTCAGTTTAACCACCGATTCTGAATCATGGTTAACCCTTGATGCTTTAGATTAGATACTAAGTATAATCCATGACTTTTTATGTTTCAATGTCTATTCATTTAGGAAATAAGACATTTTTTCTATTTGAAGCAAAAAATAATATTTTTTTATTCTAAATTTGGTGTAGTCAATATAACCTAAAACAATACCCTTGCGTTTTCAATAGTTTAATAATGGATCCCCTATTTTACTAACAATTTAATAAAAGACATATGCGTCATTTTTTGCTCGTAGTATGTGTATCACTGTCATTCTTAATGATATTAAATGCACAACAAAAACCTCAAAAAAAATATTTAAATCCTGATATCATTCAGGGAACACACGTTAAGAGAACAGGTCCATTGCGAGACTTTGTGGCTCCGCCTTTCGATGGTGTTATTGTAAAAGGAGAGAAATTGGGATACCACCCTAAAGGTGATTGGATTCTTAATGATAGTATAAATCCCAATGCTAAGCCAGCAGGAATGGACCCTGCGTTACAATTAGATTATGTTCCTCCTAGGGGCCCACGAAAAGCATTGAATCAGGAGTATGACGGAATAGGATATACAAGTGTTAATCCTCCAGATCCGGATATAGATGTATCGCCAACGCATGTCATTCAAATGATAAACGGATCAGGTGGGGCATATTATAAAATTTATGATAGAATTACAGGTGCTGTTGTTGTAAACCAAACCTATTTTGACTCTTTTACAGGCATAGGAGGATTGGGTGACCCTATTGTGTTATATGATCAACTGGCTGATAGGTGGCTGATGAGTGAGTTTTCAAATGGTGGAAACTTACTTGTAGTAGCTATTTCTGTTACAAATGATCCAACAGGAACTTGGGATATATATTCATACCAAGCACCTCAGTTTCCTGATTATCCCAAGTACGCAGTTTGGCCAAATGCTTACGTTGTAACTTCTAATGAATCTACTCCAGCAGTTTATGCTTTGGATAGAACTCAAATGCTGGCAGGTAATGCTGGAACAATGCAGAGATTTACTGTACCTCCATATGGCACGATAGGATTTCAGGCTATGACGCCAGCTGATATTGATGGTACAACTCTGCCTCCATCGGGCGAACCTGCAATTGTTATGAGAATGGCAGACGATGCCTGGGATCCAAATCTGAATCAAGATCAATTGGAAATATTTGAATTCGATATAGATTTTGCAACACCAGCCAATACAAGTATTACACTTACACAAGAAATAGCGACTCTGCCATTTGATACGCATCTGTGTGGATATACTTCTTTTTCGTGTATTGACCAACAAGGAAGCTCTACCAACTTAGATCCTTTAAGAGAATTATTGATGAATAAAATTCATTATAGAAGATTCTCAACACATGAGGCCATGGTCATGTGTCATGCAACGGATGTAACGGGTAATGATGATGCTGGAGTAAGGTGGTATGAATTGAGAAGAACAACTGGCAATTGGGTTATTCACCAACAAGGAACTTATTCTCCTGATACTGAGTCACGATGGATGGCTTCTATTGCAATAAATGCAGATGGCAGTATCGGACTGGCATACAGCACTTCTTCTGCTTCTTCTTTTCCATCTATTAAATACACGGGACGAATGGAGTGTGACCCATTGGGTACAATGACAGAACCAGAAACGGTGATGGCACAAGGCCTTGGTCCAAATGGAAGTAATAGGTTTGGTGATTATGCATCTATGGCTGTAGATCCTGTGGACGGAAGTTTTTGGTTTACAGGACAATACAACCCAAATGCCTCTGGAGGAAATTGGAGTACACGAATAGGAAATTTTGACATTGGAAATTGTGGGCCGGCTATTCCAACAATTTCATTTACAGCAGATCAACAAAATGTAAATGAAGCTGATGCGGATGTTGTCGATACATGTTTGGATTATGTAGAAGTTGGTGTAACAATCCAGTTAAGTGAAACTGCAACTATGGATCCTACCGTAACGCTAACGTTAGGTGGTGATGCTATTCAAGGAATTGATTTTGATGCACCTGCAAGTTTAAGTGCGACTCTTACTTCTTCTAATCTTATGCAATCTTTTGTCTTCAAAATATATGATGATGCCATTGTTGAGGCAAATGAAAGTTTGATTATTGGTTACTCGTTAAATGCAAATGGCGGTGATGCTGTTGCTGGTGCAACCAATCAAACATCAACCGCTGAGATTATAAGTGATGATGCACCTCCTTCTGCAGCTACTGTGCCCGTTGTTTTATTGTCCGAAGATTTTGAATCGAACACCTTGGGGTCTTTTACTACCAATAACCCATCTGGAGACACAGCATTTCAAACAGGAGATGAAGCCACTGCCGAGTCAGGACCATTTGATGTTCCTCCGCCTTTGACGGGTACTTTTATGGCTTATGTAAATGACGATGATTGCGATTGTAACCAAGATCAAGTAGATTTGATTTCACCAGTTTTAGACTTATCAAATGTAACAGCTGCAGAATTGGTTTTTGATTATTATTATGAAGACAATACTTGGGATGGAAACCAAGAGGACGCTGACATTTTGGTTTCTACTGATGGTGGTTCATCTTATACTGAGATACTTGATTTGTCAGATTCAGGCACCAATACATGGGATACTGAAACGATTGATTTGACACCTTATGTTGGAAATGTAAACGTTAGAATTTTATTTAGGTACAGTGATGGTACAGGTTGGTTATATGGATTGACAATAGATAATGTTGTTGTAAATGCAGAGGTTCCTCTAGGTGTTCAAGTTATTGCGAATAGTGCCATGCCTGCTGAGGAATACCTTGGACCTAACTCAACTGTACATTTTTACGATCCTTCGTCAAACAAGATTATGTTGACACTTACAAATAACAACAGCCATGATTTTGGATGTACAACTGTTGAAGTGGACCGTAGTGGTGATCCTGCAACTGCGCTAGAATTCAGTACAAATGTAGTTGGAGAATATGTGGCGTCGAAGACATTTAAAATAACGCCTGATAATCCTAGTACTACATCAAATTATAGTATTGATTTGTATTACCAAGAGCAAGAAATTTTAGGATGGGAAACTACAACCGGAGCTTCTAGAAATGACTTAAGTATTGTAAAAGTTGCTGGTAGTAACAGCATAAGCCAGGTGACCCCAGCAAACGCTTCATCTTTTAACATTTCTTACCATTCTGTATCATTAGGTTCGTTTGATTCTGATGTTATAGTAAGCGCAACAATTCCAAATGGATTTTCAGGATTTGGTATTGGAGTGGATCCTGGACCTGAATCGAATTGTGTTTCTTTCGATACAAACACTTGGGTTGGACCTACAACTGGAGATTGGCATGTAAGTGTATCTAATTGGAGTTTAAATGAATTACCAACAGAGTGTCACAATGTTGTTATACCTGTAGGAAATAATATAACAGTGTCCGGAACCAATGAAGGTTTGGGTCATAGCTTGGATGTAATATCTGGTTCGACAATAACTGTTGATTTAAATGCGCTTTTGACAATTACTGCGCCTTTCTAGAAATTGATATTTATACTTTTTCGATTAATAAAAAAAAGATCAACTCTTATTTGGGTTGGTCTTTTTTTTATAAAATCTATTGTAAATGTCATTATTACTATATTTACTAATAGAACAAGGTTTGCTTTGAAGACGTTTAATAGAAAATGCTTTTATGAAAAATATAATTTTAGTTATCGCGCTTACCATTATGTTTTCTGCATCTAATTTATTGGCACAAAAAACGAACATTCGCAATCAACCAGAAGAATTGGGAATGGTAAGTTGGTATAGAAATTATGATGAAGCTAAAGAACTAGCCAGGAAATTAAATAAGCCCATTTTTATTTTATTTCAAGAAGTGCCAGGTTGTGCTACTTGTCGCAATTATGGCAATGATGTATTGAGTCATCCGCTAATTGTAGATGCAATAGAAAATGAATTTATCCCTCTAGCTATTTACAATAATGTAAAAGGCCATGACAGAGATGTTCTGAATCAATTTAATGAACCTACATGGAATAATCCCGTTGTCAGAGTTGTTGATACAAATGGCAAAGGATTGGTCAGTCGTTTGAAAGGTAATTACACAAGTTTTGGATTGGTGAATTACATGTTGATTTCTTTGACTGCTGGATTTCATGGTCAGCCAGAATATCTAAAGATTGCTGCAGCTGAATTGGAAATTGGTAAAATGAGTCAAGTTTCTCAAGCAATTTATAGTATGTATTGTTTTTGGTCTGGAGAAGCACATTTGGGACAACTGGATGGTGTAGTAGCTACTGAACCTGGATTTATGAATGGTAAAGAAGTTGTGCGCGTAACTTATAACAACGATTTGATTGATGAGAAAACAATAACATCTCATGCTCAAAAAGCACAATGTAATTTGGAAACCAAATCGTCAAGATTCAAAGTGGATAAGGATCCTCAATATTATTTGAAACAAACAAATTTTAAATATTTGGCGCTGACACCTTTACAGAAAACGAGGATTAATTCTGCTA
>CAJQQY010000192.1 GCA_905480595.1 uncultured Saprospiraceae bacterium
AGTGGAACAAGCAGCAAAACTAGGTGGAGTTAGAACTACGGTTCCTTTCACTCCTGGTCGTATGGATGCATCTGCAAGACAAACTGATGCAGAATCTTTCAATGCACTTGAGCCATTAGCAGATGGATTCCGAAATTATTCAAGAAAACATGACCATGCTTCTACGGAAGAAATGTTGGTGGACAAAGCACAACTATTAACTTTGACTGCACCTGAAATGACAGCGTTAGTTGGAGGTATGAGAGTGATGGATACTAACTTTGACGGGGCACAACATGGCGTTTTCACTTCTCGTCCAGGTACACTTTCTAATGATTTCTTTGTTAACTTGCTTGACATGGGGACGACTTGGAAAGAGGTGACAAAAGACCAAGGAGTCTTCGAAGGAAGAGACCGAAAAACTGGTGACCTTAAGTGGGTTGGAACTCGAGTTGATTTAATCTTCGGTTCTAATACTGAACTAAGAGCTTTGGCTGAGGTTTATGCATGTACGGACGGTAAGAAAAAATTCGTCAATGACTTTGTTGCTGCTTGGAATAAAGTGATGAATTTGGATCGATTTGATTTAAAGTAAAATTTCATTTTGTTTAGCAATTTGGCATTGCTAAATAAATATTTAAATATAAAGGTGGTCTGGTAACAGGCCACCTTTTATTTTTTCAATCAAGCTTAACAAGGTTATACTCAATTTTATTTTCTTCCATTTGTTTAATATGCCTTTCAGCATGCTTGCTCAAGAAATAGATGTATTCATAAACATTTAGTTTTCCCAATTCATTTACCGTCATTGTCGTTTCGTATAAAAGACCTTCCCCATTTTTAAGTTTCTCTAACTGATTCAAACAAATATTTATATGAGTGATCATTTGGTCTTTAATTTCCAATTCAGATTTCTCGCCATTGGGTTCCATGTGTTCAGGTCTTATCCAATTGAAAGATTTATGAATTCCTATTTCGCCAATTTTATTTAAGTCAAATTCAAAGTCACTCACCAAATCCTCCAAGGATAGATTTCTCACATTCCGCAAAGCTTTACTCGTTCCCTTATCAATCAATATCAAAAGGAAATGGCTGGTTAAAGCAATATGCTCTAATATCTCGGCAATCGTCCAACCTTTGTCTTCTGGTCTATATGCTTTTAATTCCTCTTCTTCATTGAACCATTCAAATATCCTCGAATGAGTTTTGAGTAAATGAATTTGAATTTCCTGTATGTAATTTTTAATTTTCATTTTATCTACAATTCAAAATTTGTTTAATTCTTTTTCTTAACCAAAATTGAATTAAATAAATTCCGATCTGCTTTCTTTTTTTCAAAGCCTCAATTAAATATCCGACTATCTAAGTTTCAATCTTATTCCACCACTTAGTTTTCACTACACTTGACTTTGTAAAAATCTCACCAATATTCGGAGTCAAAAATGGAGTCTTAAATTTCTCCGCAGCTTCAATAAACTCTTCAATTGGTTCTTTCCAAGCATGCGCATAAGACAAAGCAAATCCAGCACAATGAACAGGCATTATTTTTTTCGCTTGAGCATCTTTCGCAGCTTGAACACTTTCGTCAGGGAATAAATGGACTGGTCGCCAATCTTCATTGTACTGCCCACATTCCATAAATCCAAAATCAAACGGCCCAAGTTTTTCTCCAATTTCTTTAAAGTGTTTTCCATAACCTCCATCACCGCTAAACCAAATATTTTCAGTTTCCGTTTTAAAAACCCAACCTCCCCAAAGTGTTTTTAATCTATCGGTCAATCCTCGTCCTGAGAAATGTCGAGTTGGTGTGAAAGTAATTTTAATATTTTCAAATTCTCGATTATCCCACCAATCAAATTCTAAAATTTTCTCCGCATCAACTCCCCAATTTACCAAATGTCGCTTCACTCCTATCGCTACATAAAATTGTTTGACTTTAGATTTAATTTTTTGAATACTAGCAAAGTCCAAATGATCATAGTGATCATGAGTCAACATAACAAGATCAATTATTGGAAAATCATCAATGAGCGATAATGTATTTTCAGAAAAACGTTTCGTCGCCATGGGGGCGATAGGTGTTGTATCGGGTCCAAGCATCGGATCAATCAAAAGAGTTTTCCCATTCATTCGCATCAACAAAACAGAATGTCCATACCAAATAAACTTAGTCTCATCTGACGGTGCTATAAATGCATCTATATCAAAAGGTGTAATTGGAATCGACTGTTTCGGATACATTCCTTTTTTGCCTTTGATTTGTTTGTAAATGATACTAGGTAAATTCCAAAGGTCTCCTGTGAGATCAGTTTCTTCTAAATTTTGAAAAGAGCCATCTCTCCAATTTGGGGATTGCTCATATTTTTCTACATCTCCTTTTGTAATTTTTCCTCCGAACTGTTTGAAAAACATTGTCTTGTTTTTTTCTAAAAATATAGAACCATCTCAAACGAATTCGGGATGGTTCTTTTATCGTATTGTTGAACACTCAACTTTGGTTTAAGTTTTAAATATAAATCGGTTTGGAAAACCGACCTACGCTAAGGTTCTAATCTTTCAATTAATCTTCCTGAGATTCTTAGGAAATCCATCTGCGTAATTAATCCAATTAATTCCTTTCCTTTTATCACAGGAAGGCAACCGATTTTTGCTTCTCTCATTCTTTTCATTGCTTCCAAAATAGTGGCATCGGAAGAAATAGTCGGAGGATTTTTCATCATAATATCTTTCACCGTTCCTGTTCCCTTTTCATGAAGGCGGTTCCCTTTGACGAGATGTCGTAAAATCATTTTGGAACTGACCAAACCAATTAAATCACCTTTGGTATTTTCGACTGGAGTAAAACTAATTTCTCTCCAATCCATCATCTCTGCTACAAGTTCTACTATGTCATCTTTTTGGACGGTGAACAAATCAGTTTGCATAAATTCTTCCACCTTGATTTTCGAAGGTCGATATTCTTTAAGGTCGGTTAATTCTGGCATTTTCCATTTGTGCCCCGGAAGGCCTTTATTTTGATTTTCAATAATTGATGCAGTTAAAACACTTAATGCTTCATCTCGACTAGTCTCTTCTTTTAGTTTGGTAAATGCGCGCAATTGCCATCTCGCCCCATTCATATGTGCCTTCGCTCTTCCTTCGATCACTCCCAGATATTTATCAATATCTTTTTGATCGATTTTCATTTTTTTCAAACCTGCTCTTGCGATTGGAATTAATTCTTTGCGCACTAATTCGCACACGCCAATTTTTTTATCCTTGAACCAGGTGAAGTTAGAATCAATTCCAAAACGTGCCGCTTTCCCAAAGTTATCTCGCACATCTGACCATGAAAGATGTTCTTTAATGTCATCAACTTTATCAGCCATTCCGATCATCGCACCCCACCAGAATGCAGCGTTTGCTACTTCATCCAAAACAGTTGGTCCAGCAGGAATCACTCGATTCTCAATTCGTAAATGTGGTTTCCCATTTGGAGAAATTCCGTAACAAGGTCGATTCCAACGATAAACAGTTGAGTTATGAACTTGCAACGCACGTAACTTCGGAGCAACCTTTTTCGATATTTTTTCAAATGCATCTTCCTCCACATCACTACTTATCAAAACTCTAAATCGAGCAATATCTTCTCGGTGAATATTCAAAACAGAATCTTCCAACCAACCATTTCCAAAACTTACTCGAGGATATCGCTCTCGCATATGATCGTGTGTGGTTCGTGTGTCGATGGCTTGTTGGAACATTGCAATTCTGCTTTCATGCCACAGCCTTCGACCAAACACGATTGGAGAGTTGGCAGCCATCGCCAAAATTGGTGCAGCCAACGCTTGAGAAATATTATACATCTTGACAAAATCCTTTGGTTCAATCTGAAGGTGAACTTGAAAACTAGTATTCACCGCTTCCAACAAAGGCGAATCATGTCGCACCAACAATTCATCAATTCCAGTCAATCGCAATTCAAAATCATTTCCAATCAATTGTTGCTTCATGGATTCCATGAGTGCAAAATATCTTTTTTGAGGAGTCAAATTATGAAAACCTAAATCATCTTTATTTAAAGTAGGAAGGATTCCGGTGAGAATAATGTCCGCGCCCATTTTGTTCACTACCTTTCGTATGCTGGCTAAATTTTTGGAATTTTCCTTCTCCATTAGACTGATACATTTTCCTTTGAATTCGCGAGGTGTCAAATTAGTTTCTAAGTTAAATCGAGCGAGTTCCGTTTCAACCCAATCCCATTTTTTCATTTTTTCCAATGCCTCTACTGCAATGCAAGCAGGTTTTAAATTATCATTATGCACCATACACATTTCTTGCTCAGCACCGATGCGTGTGATTCCTGTTTCGAACCAATCATTTTCAAGCATGTATTCCATTGCTCGAACATCATTTAAAAGTAAGCGCACAAAATTTTGCATCTGCGCGTCGTCTTGGAGTAAGGATACTTTTTGTTCACCCATTGTTGGTTAGTTGGTTTTATTTTGAAAAATATTTTAAGCATGTGGTGGTCTGCTTTAGCTGACCTGAAAAATATGAGCGAAGCGAATTTATTTTTCCTAAAAGGAGGAATTCATATATTTTTTGAAAAAAAAATCGTTTTACTCTTTTTTATAGGTCGGCTAAAGCAGACCACCACATGTTTGTGCAGAACAAATATTTAACTTTAACATTCTAATATTTTTGCACAATTCGTAACTTTGTACGTTAAGGTACTAAAGTTGTTAAAAATAATTGACATGAAAAAAATATTCTTGCTTGTTCTTCCTTTTGTTTTTCTTTTTTCTAATTGTAAAAAAGATGATGCTATTTTATTTGAGATGGAATACTTTTATGATTTTACGATTACGGCAGGGTTAAATCCCTTTTCTGGAACTCATATTTTTGAGATTTCAGAAATTCCTTCCTTGGCCGATGCGATCTTTAGTCAAAATGGAAAAACAGCAGAAGAGTTAAATGAGATTAATCCGGGAACAGCCGTTTTGCGAGGAATTTTTTCTAACCCTGACAATGGTTATATTCAGGAAGTCTCTATAAAAATCTTTTCGAAAGAAGATCCAACTATTGAAAGAGAAATATTTTATCGGGACCAAATTGCGTTGAATTCTTCGGGGGATTTAGGATTAGTGGGAACCCTGGTGAATGCCAAAAGTTATTTAGAAAAGGAAGATTTCGGAATCCGAGTAGAATTGAGATTGAGAGATATTTCGCCTGAGACGATTGAGATGAGGTTGGATTTTAACTTCTTTGCAAAGTAAAGATTAGAATAAAAATACTAAAAGGGTTTTATAATTACATTGTTATAAAATCCTTTTTTATTTAGACATACCATTACCTCCTCTTCTTTTGTCAAAAGAAAAGTTCTATTTGTGTAATTGTTTCTGAAAAGGGACTTTTATTTTTAGTATGTCTAATTTTTAAGGAAAGTACGTTGGTCGTTTTAGTTCGGCTAGGATGCCTTAGATTTGTTGTTTGGTTTGGAATAATTCATTTCCAAAAGTTTTGATTCGAATCCAAGTTTTCTAAAAATGTTCTTCCAAGGATTATCAGGAGTCACTAAAAATGCAATATCGCCTTTAGCTACTGTGATCGTTTTATCTAACATTTTTCGATTCACTTCATAAGTCGAATCTTGCTGTGTTCCAAAATAAACTAAAATGTTTTCTGGTCCATAACCAGTCATTCCCGTTTTGTTAACTACTGTAGCCGCAACAATTTGATCGTCTTTCTCGACAGTTACAATGTACCCACCAAATGAAGGTCGATCTTTCATCGCATATTCAATCGCACTTGTAATGTCATTTTTTTCAATCTCACAATCGCCTTGATTGTCATACAGAAACTTAACTACGCGATGTCTTTCGTAAGGACTGATCTTGGAGAATGCGTCGTAAAGAATTTGTTTAAACATGATTACCTCCCATATTTTAATTTTGTGATATAATAATTATTCTCATAAGCAGACATAATATTAAGAAAATATTTTCTGAAATAGAAGAAAAAAACAAGCTAAATCTTTCATTTACAGTTGTTTAGCAGATTTTTTTCGATTTTTTAAAGAAATCTTGTCGTTAACTTCACATAACAATCTATTGCTATATCAGATTTAATCTAAATTTAATTTTTTTGTTAGATTTACATATCTCCAAAAATCCTTTCCCCTTTCAAATCTTAAAGTATATTTCTTAAAAAACTACAACTAACTTATGATTAAGTAATGAGTGACAAAAGATCACTTACCCTTAACTATTTAATAATCAATATATCATAAAAAGTGAACCTATGAAGCAGTTTTTACTTTGTATTTTATTTTTATTTTTTATCTCCCAAAATTCAAACTCGCAAGTTTCCATGAATATGACCTTGTTGGATAATTGGGATCAATCGGGTTTGAATTATAATGATGTTTGGGGTTATGTGGACGGAAGTGGTAACGAATATGCCATTTTGGGTTCAAGGAGCAAGGTTCATTTTTTTGAAATTACCGCAAGTAATACATTATCTCTTATCGATGAATTTACTCCTGGAGCGACAAGTACTTGGAGGGATTTTAAAACCTATGGTGATTATGCATTCGCCTGTACGGAAGGAAATGAAGGATTATTAGTCTATGACTTAAGTAATCTTCCAACCTCGGTTACTTTAGCCCATCAAATTACTTCTGAATTTACCCGTGCACATAATATCTACATTGATGAGACAGAAGGAAAATTATATGTGGTTGGATCCAACACTCAAAGTAATGGATTAATTATTTATGATGTAACGACAAGTCCGCCAACACATTTGGCAAGCGTTCCTCTTCCTGGCGGAGGTTATGTGCATGATATTTATGTGCGAAATGATACTGCTTATTGTTCTCATGGATGGAACGGGTTTTATATTTGGGATGTGGCAACTCCTTCGAGTCCTAATTTTTTAGCATCATACACAGGCGAGCCTGGGTACAATCATAGTAGTTGGGTAACACCTGATGGAAATACGGCTTTTTATGCCCGAGAAGTAGGAACAGGATTGCCAATGACGGCTTTAGATATTTCTGATTATAATAATCTTGGAGTGATTAGTAATTTTCAATTTCCATTACTTGCACCAACTCATACTGATAATACTCCACATAATCCATACTTGGTTGGGGACTACCTTTTTACTTCTTATTACGAAGATGGAATCGAGGTTTTTGATGTGTCAGATCCTGCCAATGTTACATTAGCAGGTTATTATGATACTTATCCTTCGAATACTCAATACAATGGATATAATGGCTGTTGGGGAACTTATCCATTTCTGCCTTCGGGAAAAATTCTAGGTTCAGATGGAGTAAATGGTTTATTTCTTTTAGAAACAAATTTTCCTTTGATTCCTCCTTTGGTACTCAATTTAGTGATCCAAACAAATGTTACTTGTAATGGTGGAACCAATGGCGTAATTGAAGTGGCTGCCGCTGATGGAACTCCTCCCTATACTTACACTTTAAACGGAGGAACATCTCAATCAAGTGGTGTTTTTACTAATCTATCAGCAGGATCATACCTAGTGGAAGTAACTGATGCCGCTAATGAAGTAGAAAGTTTAACTATTACAATCACTCAACCAAATCAAATTAATCCATTTATTTCTCAGCAACAAAATGTAACCTGCAATGGAGAATCAGACGGATTTATTTCAGCAAACGCTACTGGAGGAACGGTCTCCTCAGGCTATCAATACAGTATCGATGGCATCAATTTTTCTAATAACAATACATTTACAAATCTTTCAGCAAACAGTTATATTTTAATTGTTCGAGATGATAATAATTGCGAAGCTCTTTTCCCTTTTATAATTTCTCAACCTGATCCGCTGCAATCGTTTGTGAATTCACAAACTGATGTAGATTGTTTCGGAAATAACTCAGGAACAATTGATTTTTCAACAGTTGGTGGAACTCAGAGTTATTTATATTCACTCGATCAAGTTGATTATCAGATGAGTAATACTTTTTCTAATCTTCCAGCAGGTAATTATACTTTATACACCCTTGATGCAAATAATTGTGCTTCGGAAACACCTTTTATTATTTCAGAACCTCCAGTTTTAGAAATTTCTCTTGGACAACAAACAAACCTGGATTGCTTCGGTGATAACGATGGTGAAGTAGTTTTTAACGGACAAGGTGGAACTGGAAGTTATCAATACAATATAGATGGTGGAAATTATCAAACAAGTTCGACTTTTAGCAATCTATCTGTTGGAAGTCACGATTTCAATATCAAAGATGAAAATGATTGTATCGCTTCACTAAATGTAACAATAACTTCTCCTCCAGAAATCGTTGCTCAATTTTCTGAAATAAATGATATCGATTGCTTTGGAGAAAATACAGGATCTTTTACGCTTCAACTTTCAGGAGGTGCTGGTGATTTTAGTACTACAATGAATGGAAATACCGTAACTGGAAATACCGTTGTTTTTCAAAATTTAACTGCAGGAACCTATCCAATTTTGGTGGAAGATGGGAACGATTGTACAACTATTGAATCAGTTACTCTTAATGAAAATACAGAAGTTCAATTGTCTCTAACTAACTCTCAAAATGTAGTTTGCAACGGAGACTCAAATGGATCAATCGAAGTAAGTATTGCTGGCGGAAATGGCGGATATACATATTCTATCAATGGTGTTTCAAATGGATCTAACAATATTTTTACAAATTTAACAGCCGGACAATATTCAATTTTAACAATGGATGATTTGGGATGTGAAGATGTAATAACCATTGACATTACCGAACCTTCAGCGATCCAAATCAATTTAATTTCTCAAACTAGTGAAAGTTGCTCAGGAGCGAATGATGGCTCTGCAACTTTCGGAGCAATAGGTGGTGTAGGCAATTTTCAATACAATTTAAACGGCACAACAAATTCAACTGGAATTTTCACTAACCTTTCAGCGGGAAATTACAATGTGATTGTTTTAGATGGAAATAGTTGTGTAGAAAGTCAATCCTTAATCATTGATTCAGCTAATCCGATCACAGCACAAATTGATACTCAAACTGAAGTTGATTGTTTTGGAAATAATAATGGATCGATTCAATTATCTGCCTCAGGTGGTAATTCTAATTTTACATTTGACCTTGGAAATCAAAGTAACTCAACTGGCTTTTTCCAAAATTTACCAGTTGGAAATTATACGATCTCAATTACCGATGGGAATAATTGTCAAACAACTATTGGCGCAATTATTTCTCAACCGAGCGAAATTTTTCCTTCTGCTGCAATTACCCAACATGTAATTTGTTTTGGAGAGAGCACCGGAAGTTTTCAAATGCAAGCAAGTGGAGGAACTGGTAGTTATAATTTCTCGATGGATAACGAAACGAACTCGACAGGTTTTTTCGATAATTTAGCAGCAGGGAATTATACCATTTCAGTTACCGATGCGAATAATTGTTTATCAACATTTGAAGGAACCATTTTACAACCTAATGCCATCACTTCTGCTATTTCTGCTTCGCAAAATGTCAATTGTTTTGGAGAAAACAACGGTAGTATTCAAGTGCAAGCAAACGGTGGAACGGGCAATCTTAATTTCACTTTAGGAAATGAAACTAACTCAACTGGTTTCTTCGAAAACTTAACTACTGGAAATTATAACATTGTAATTACGGATCTAAATAATTGTTCAGAATCAATCCCTTTTGACATCACAGAACCTACCGAATTAATCATCTCAACCACTTCTATCAACTTAGCAAGTTGTAATGGACAAGAAGGAAGTATTCAGGTAACAGCTCAAGGTGGAGTAGGCAATTATGAGTTTTCAAATGGCAATACAACTAATACAACTGGCCTTTTTGAAAACCTTGCAGCAGGCATTTATATGATCAGCGTGACTGATGAAAATAATTGTATGATTTCAATTGATATTAATATTACTGAACCCAATGCACTCAATGTTGAAATAACGCAAACTCAAAATCCACTTTGTAATGGTGGCAACTCTGGAAGTTTCCAACTTCAAACAATGGGTGGAACGGGTACCATCAATTATACTTTAGGCAACGAAACTAACTCAACTGGGACTTTCGATAACCTCAACGCTAATACTTATAACATTACAGTTACGGATGATAATAATTGTATTTCATTTATCGACGTAGAGTTGACAGAACCTTCTGCTCTGGAAATAACGAATAATCAAACTGCCAACGTAAATTGTTTTGGAGAAAATAATGGAAGTATAAATCTAGGTGCTTCAGGCGGAACTGGAACACTCACTTTTTCTATGGGAAATGAATCTAATACTTCTGGATTTTTTGAAAATCTTGAAGCGGACACTTACACGATTTTAGTTGAAGATGAAAATGGATGCAATACTTCTATTGAAATAAATATTACTGAGCCTTCCGAATTAACTTCAGAAATTCCCCAAACGACTTCAGTCGATTGTGTTGGAGGTAACAATGGTACAGTTCAAGTTGAAGCAAATGGAGGAACGGGGAATTATCAATTCACCTTAGCTGGTGAGACTAACTCAACTGGATTGTTTGAAAACCTTGCGGCTGATAATTACGTAATAAATATAACCGATGGAAATAATTGTACGACTTCTATCGATGTAGAAATTACGGAGCCAAATGAACTCAATGTTGAAATAATTCAAACACAACCAGCTTCTTGTTTTGGGGAAAGTGATGGAAATATTTCAATTCTCGCTTCTGGTGGAACAGGAAATATCACTTATACTTTAGGTACTGAAATTAATTCCACAGGTATTTTTGAAAATCTAGAAAGTGGAATTTATAACATTACATTTACAGACGAAAACCTATGTTCCAATTCTACCGAAATCACCATATCAGAGCCAACAGTTATTGTTCCAAATATTGAATTCACAAACCTGATTCAATGTGCTGGAGATGCAACAGGAGCAATAATTGCAACTGCATCAGGAGGTAACGGTGATTTTGAATATACTGTTGGAAGTGAAACAAATTCAACTGGTATTTTTGAAAACCTAGAAAGCGGCATTTATATTATTTCCATGATCGATCAAAATAATTGTAGTTCAACCATGGAATTTGAAATCGATGAACCGCAACAAATTTCTACTTCAATTTCCCAAACCCAAAATATCCTTTGCGCAGGTGAGTCAACAGGAAGTTTTGAAATAAATGCAATAGGTGGAACTGGAACTTACACTTATGTTTTAAATGGAGATTCAAATACTACAGGCGCTTTTGAAAACCTAAACGCGGGAACTTTCGAAGTAACTATAATTGATGAAAACGATTGTACAGTTGCTGAAATAATCACCATTACCGAACCTGATGAATTAGTTCTAAATTTGGAAAACACTCAATTGGCAGATTGTGCAGGAGCAACCACAGGAGGTTTTGAAGTGCAAGCATCAGGAGGCGTGGGCAACTACACTTATTCCATTCCCAATCAAACTAATTCAGATGGGGTTTTCGAAAACTTAGCTTCTGGAATTTATGATTGTCTTGTAACTGATGAAAACAATTGTACCTCTTTGCTTCCAATTACGGTTACCGAAAATAATGATATTGAATTAGAAAATGTGGATTCTATTTCATTGGCTTGCTTTGGAGATCAAAATGGAGCCATTCAGATTTCAGTAACGGGAGGAATAGGAGATTTTACTTTTTCTCTTGACAATGAAACAAACACTACTGGTCTTTTTGAAAACCTTTCTGGTGGACTATATAATATTACCGCTACAGATGCGAATGATTGTTCTGCTATTTTCCCAATAGAACTTTCTCAACCTACTCAAGTGGAGATAATGACTGAAGAAATTGTCCATGTAAATTGCTTTGGGGAAAATACTGGCTCTATTCAACTTTCCGCAAGTGGAGGAATTGGAAATCATACTTTCTCTTTAAATGGAGATTCTAATTCTACTGGTCTTTTCGAAAACCTTCCTGCTGGAAATTATGAAGCCATTGTCAATGATGAAAACAACTGTAACAATACAATTACATTTGAAATAACAGAAGCGTCTGAACTCATTTTTTCTATCACCGACTTAATGAATGATACAGGAAATGGAAATGGAAGCGTCACATTTGGAAGTTCAGGGGGTACTCCACCTTATCTATTTTCACTCGACGGATTAGATTATCAAGAAGGAACAAACTTTCCACTTTTGTCTGCTGGAAATTATATCGGCTACATTCAGGATGCGAATGGTTGTACCATTGAAAGTCAATTTGAAATCATTCTGGAAACTTCTATTTCAAATCCAGGTTTAGGCATTTTAGAAATGAATGTTTTCCCAAATCCTTTTTTCGAAAAAATAATTTTACAAATGGATTTAACTTTCGCTCAAACAATCCATGTGGAAATGATCAATATTTCAGGAAAAAGCATTTTACATTACAAAACCAACCTCGAAAGTGGCAAACAAATCATCACACTCGACGTTGAAAATAATATTCCCGCAGGCATTTATTTTTTAAGTGTAAAAAATGAAGATCAAGCTATTGGGTATTTTAAAATAATTAAACAATAATACACAGTAGCAGGACTCTCCAGAGTCCTATTTTAAATTTAGAACCAAAAGGTTTGTATTTTATTTCGGGATTCAGGAGAGTCCCGCTACTTTGAAATCAAAAAATAACATGAAAAAATATTCAACATTTTTAATCTTAAGCTCACTCCTATTTTTAACTTGGACAGCTTTCACCCCTTCAAAAACCACCACTTTTGAAGACGAAACTTGGGAAGAAAAAATCTCTCCCAAACTCATGACCCAAGCTCTCCGAGGAGAAGCGCTCGATTTTCTAGTCGTTTTAAAAAACCAAAAAAACGTCAACGCTGCACAAAATTTTAAAACAAAAGAAGCTCGCGGAAATTTTGTTTATGAAAAATTAAAACAAAATGCTCAAGCTGATCAAAAGAATATTTTAAAAGTTTTAAAAAATGCACAAGCAAGCTATCGACCATTTTTCATCATCAATGCCATCCAAGTAAAAGGTGATTTTAACCTTCTACAAAAATTGGCAAAGCTGCCTGAGGTCAAACAATTGACTGACAACTCCCCTATCCAATTCGAGGAGCCAGTTGCAACCAACTACTCCAACTCTCGTGGTCCAACTACTATCGAGTGGGGCATCGATATGATTGATGCTGAAGAAGTTTGGGCACTCGGATACAATGGTCAAGATGTAATTGTCGGAGGTCAAGACACCGGTTATGATTGGACGCACCCAGCATTAGATCATAACTATCGAGGTAATGGATCAACTATTGATCACAATTATAATTGGCATGATGCTATCCACGAAATCATTTCATCAAGTGCAGATACAATTAATCCTTGTGGCCTAGATTCTGTCGTTCCTTGCGACGATCATAATCATGGAACTCATACGATGGGAACAATGGTCGGCGAAGATGGCGACAACCAAATAGGAGTTGCTCCTGGCGCAAAGTGGATTGCTTGCCGAAATATGGAACGAGGAAATGGAACACCTGCCACTTACATCGAATGCTTCGAATGGTTTATGGCTCCAACAGACTTGAATAATGAAAATCCTGATGTGTCAAAAGCACCTCACGTTATCGCCAATTCTTGGAGTTGCCCAACTTCGGAAGGATGTGATTCAACTAACTGGGATGTGATGGAAACTGTTGTACAAAATTTAAAAGCATCAGGAGTTGTCGTGGTCGTTTCTGCTGGAAATAGCGGAAGCCAAGGATGCGGAAGTGTGAGCACTCCTGCTGCCATGTTTGAAGCAAGTTTTAGTGTTGGCGCAACTGCTCAAAATGATACGATTGCTGGTTTTAGTAGTCGAGGCCCCGTGACTGTCAACGGATCTGGAATTAGAAAACCAGATGTTTCCGCTCCAGGAGTTGGCGTCCGATCTTGTATTCGAGATAGTAGTTATGCTTCTTTTAGCGGAACAAGTATGGCTGGCCCGCACACCGCAGGATTAGTTGCATTGATGATTTCAGCAAATCCTGATTTGGCTGGACAAGTAGAATTGATTGAAGATATTATCGAACAAACGGCTGTTTCCAAAACAGATACACTTGACTGTGGAGGAATTTCAAGTCAAGATATTCCAAACAATATTTATGGTTACGGAAGAATTAATGCATTGGCAGCTGTCAATGAAGGACTTAATTTTTCCAACACCAATAATAATGATGTTCCTGAAGTTTCAGTTACTATTTTTCCAAATCCTACAAGCGATTTAGTTTCTTTTGAATTTTTAAATATTTTAGGAAAAACGAATGTAGAAATTTTCGATGCTACAGGTAAATTATTGCAATCACATCAATATGACTTGCTCGAATATCAAATTGAAAAAATAGATTTGAATTCATTCGCAACAGGTGTTTATTTTTACAAAATAAAAAATGAAGTTGTGGAGAAAACAGGTAAGATTTTCAAAAACTAGAATTATTACTGTTCACTAATGCTTCTTAATTTTTGAAAAATACCAGAACGGAGATTAGCTATTAGCTAGTCTCCGTTTTTCATTTGAGAAATATAAAGCGATGATCAAAAATGGTGACATAAGTTTTCTTTTTTAGTATCTAATGTTTCGTTATTTTTGCAGGAATTATTGAAATCGAATTAATTTTTAAGAGATGAAGAAATTACATAATAAAGTAAACAAAGAGGAACTCAAGCAAAAAATGCTTGAAAGCAATGTGGAACGAACTACTTTGTCATTTTATAAATATGCACATATTAAAGATGCAGAGAAGTTTCGAAATGAATTATATCAAACACTCGAAGCAATTGAAGTCTATGGACGAATCTATGTTTCGGATGAAGGTGTCAATGGACAACTTTCAGTTCCAACTGTAAACTTGGAAGAATTCAAAACCCGACTTTACGCAGTTGAGTTTTTAGATAAAGTACGACTCAATATTGCAATTGACGATGATGGAAAATCATTTTATGTTTTAAAAATAAAAACCCGTCAAAAGATTGTCGCAGATGGATTGAATGATGATACTTTCGATGTGACTAACCGAGGTGTTCATTTAAGTGCAAAAGGTTTCAACGAAATTACTGATGATCCAAATACGATTGTTATCGATATGCGGAATCATTACGAAACTGAAGTTGGACATTTTAAAAATGCAGTTTTACCTGACGCAGATACTTTCCGAGAAGCATTGCCAAAAGTGGAAAAAATGCTCGAAGCAGATAAAAACAAAAATATCGTGATGTATTGCACAGGAGGAATCCGTTGCGAAAAAGCAAGTGCATATTATAAACACAAAGGTTTTAAAAATGTCTTCCAACTCGACGGCGGTATCATCGAATATGCTCGACAAGTAGAACAATTAGGATTGAAAAATAAATTCATTGGAAAAACTTTGTCTTCGATGATCGAATGGGCGAACGAATTTCTGAAGATATCATCGCCAATTGTCACCAATGTGGAAAGCCTTGCGACACACATATTAATTGTGCCAACGATGCTTGTCATATTTTATTTATCCAATGTGACGAGTGTGCGGAGAAATTCCAAAACTGTTGTTCTGAAAAATGTACTGACTTTATCCAATTACCACTCGAAGAGCAGGAGGAAAAGAAAAAAACAGCCGTTTTTAATGGAACAAAATATGGAAAAGGACGGTACAAAGCACATAACAAGAATCATGAACTTTAAATGATAAAGAACGTAGGAATAAGAGTCCTACTTCTTTAAGATTATGGATTAATCATTATGAATTTGGACAATTGTATTTTATTCATAATCTTTAATCCATAATCCTGTATCATTTTAATCTTCAAATTACTATGTCCAAAAAAAAACCTGTCCGCAAGTCTAGCGGAAACCCAAAAGTCAGCAATTCTAAAAAATCTACCTCTTCCAAATCGAAGAGATTCTTCCCTTCCTTTTTTTACAATAAAGTATTGATTTGTGGACTCATCATGGTGTTGAGTTTCATCTTATATGGCAAAACTTTGAGCTTTGGCTATGCTCAGGACGATGCGATTGTGATAACTGATAATAAATTTACTAAAGATGGTGTTTCAGGAATCTCAGGGATTTTGGGAAATGATACTTTTTATGGTTTTTTCAAAAAAGAAGGAAAAGCTTTTTTAGTAGAAGGAGGAAGATATCGGCCGCTAACTTTAGTTTTCTTTGCGATGGGTTGGGAAGTATTTGGAGAAGAAGAAGGTGCTCCACTTGATGGAACTCCAACAAGTGCAAAGGTCTTTCACTTTTTCACTATTCTATTTTATGGATTGACAGGAATCGTTTTATATCTTTTATTGATAAAAATGCTACGACCATCTAAAGGCGAAAATTTTGCGTATTTCGTTTCGTTCGTAGCTAGCATCCTATTTATTTCACATCCTATTCATACTGAGGTTGTAGCGAACATCAAAGGACAAGATGAAATTGTTGCTCTACTCGGAAGTTTAGCTGCGATGTATTTTTCTTTAAAAGCTTATTATGAAAAAAATACTACGTTTTCGATCTTAGCAGGTTTTATGTTTTTTCTCGCGCTTTTAGCTAAGGAAAACCCTATTACATTCCTAGCCGTTTTACCACTCACCTATCTTGTTTTTACCAAAGCTGATAAAAATGAAATAATAAAGCAAACAGTTCCATTTTTGGTTGCAGGAATAATTTTCCTCGGTATTCGACATAGTGTTTTGGGAGGTGGATTTGGTGGAGAAAATATGGAGTTGATGAATAATCCATTTTTAAAAATGGAAAATGGACGATACATCCCTTATTCAGGTGGAGAAAAAATTGCCACCATTTTCTTCACTTTAGGTCAATATATAAAGTTGTTATTTTTCCCTCATCCGTTAACTCATGATTATTATCCATACCATGTTGGGACGATGAACTTTGGAGATTGGCGAGTAATTTTGAGTTTCTTGATGTATGTTGGTTTGGGAATTTATGCGTTGATGGGAATTATGAAAAAAGATATTGTAGCCTTCGGAATTGCCTTTTATATCATTACACTTTCTATCGTTTCTAATATTGTTTTTCCAGTTGGGACAAATATGGCGGAGCGATTTATGTTTATGCCGTCAGTTGGATTTTGTTTGGTGATTGGCGTTTTGGCATATCGTTTTGGAAAATATTTATCAGGTGAAAAGAAATTAGATACTTCTAATTTTATGATGCCATTTGGAATAATAGGAATTGCAGTTTTACTTTTCTCCTATAAAACGATTGACCGAAATGATGCTTGGGAAAATAATTACACCTTATTTTCCACAGATGTTGAGGTTTCAAAGAATAGTGCAAAATTGCGTAACTCAATGGGAGGAGCAACGATCGAAGAAGCGACGAAATTAGCTGAAACAAATCCTGAACGAAATATTTTACTCAACGAAGCAGTTGTACATTTGAACGAAGCGATTCGCATTCATCCAAATTATAAAAATGCTTATTTGTTGTTGGGAAATGCTCATCAATATTTGAAAAAATTTGACGAAGCAATTCAATTTTATAATCAAGCTTTAAAACTCGATTCAGAATATTCTGATGCTTTTAATAATTTAACCCTAGCTTATCGAAATGGTGGGAAACACCACGGAGAGGTTACTCGTAATATTCAAAAGTCAATTCAATATTTGGAAATTGCTCATCAAAGAGATCAAAGCGATACCGAAACTTTGCGACTCTTAGGCATTGCCTACGGAATGTCTGGCAATGGCGGCAAAGCTGTGGAGTATTTAGAAAAAGCTTTGAAACTACAACCGAACAATCCAAGTATAATGTTTAACTTGGGGATTGCGTTAAATCAATTTGGAGATCCCACAAGAGGTGCCCAATTAATGCAAAAAGCAAAAGAATTAGATCCTACTATGGGGCAATAAGGAATAACCAAAAAAACTGATACTATCCTGAAATTTATTTTAGGAACTTTTTTTAAAACTAGAAATCGGCAACGCGTGAAAGAAATAATCCTAACTATCCTCCTGACCACTTTCATCTGTATCAATGCAGGTGAAACTCAAATCCAATCTTCTGATTTTAAAACTGACATTTCTGATTTAGAAAAAGAATGGGTCGATAATATTTACGACAATATGAATTTGGACGAACGAATTGGTCAATTATTCTCCATTCGGGCACATTCTGATTTAGGAAAAAAGCATACCGATTGGGTCGAAGAACAAATCCGTAAATATCATGTTGGAGGTATGACTTTTTTTCAAGGTACTCCTGAAAAACAAGCTCAACTAACCAACCGTTATCAATCACTTTCTAAAATACCTTTGATGATTGCTGTCGATGCGGAATGGGGTTTAGGAATGCGATTTAAAAAAGATGGAGTTAGTTTTCCAAAACAATTAACGCTGGGTGCAATTCAAGATAATCGACTCATTTATGAAATGGGAAAAGAGGTTGCTCGTCAATGTCGAAGATTGGGAATGCATGTCAATTTTGCACCAGTTGTAGATGTCAATAATAATCCGAATAATCCAGTCATCAATACTCGTTCGTTTGGCGAAGACCGATATAATGTCGCTGCCAAAAGTTATATGTACATGCAAGGCATGCAAGATGGAAATATTATCGCTTGCGCAAAACATTTCCCTGGGCATGGTGATACCGATGTTGATTCACATTATGATTTACCAGTCATTTCACATGATCGGAATCGGTTGGATAGTTTAGAATTATTCCCATTCAAAGTGCTTGCACAGCATGGTATAAAAAGTATGATGGTCGCTCATTTGAGTATTCCAAGTATTGATGACACTAAAGATTTAGCCACTTCTCTTTCGCCAAAAGCGGTAGCTGAATTATTGAAAAAAGAAATTGGTTTTGAAGGTTTGATTTTTACAGATGCCTTGGAAATGAAAGGTGTTGCTAAGCATTTTGCGCCAGGCGAAGTTGCTGCAAAATCATTGAAGGCGGGAAATGACATTTTGGATTTACCAGATGATATTGAAAAATGTGTGATTGAAATCAAACGATATATTCGTGAAGGAAAACTACCTGAATCTCGAATAGAGGAAAGTGTAAAAAAAGTGTTGCGAGCAAAGTATCGCCTCGGGTTGAATGACTACCAACCAATTAACGAAGCTAATATTCGAGCCGAATTAAATACACCAAAAGCGTATTCTTTAAAACGTCAACTCATTCAAAATGCAATGACTTTGGTGCGTAATCCAGATAATTTAATTCCTTTTAAAAATTTGGAAAATACGAATTTTGCTTCGATTAGTTTAGGGAGTAAGTCTTTGACAAAATTCCAACAAACCCTTTCTTTTTATAAAAAAATGACTCACCTCCAAGCACCTAAAAAGTTAAGTGCTTCGAAGCAAAAACAATTAATGAATGCTGTAAAAGACAAAGATGTTGTTTTTGTAAGTCTACATGATTTGAGTAGTTACTCGAAGAAAGGATTTGGTTTATCAATCGAAGAAAAAAGTTTTATCGATGCGCTTCGCAAGAAAACAAAAGTCGTTTTAGTTCATTTTGGAAACCCATATGCGTTGAAATATTTTGACAATATTGACTATGTTTTGCAAGCATATGATGAAGATGATATCTCGCAAGAAATTGCAGCTCAAGCATTGTTTGGAGCCATTGCAATTGATGGTCGATTGCCCGTAACTGCTTCTGCAAAAAGTAAATTTAATACTGGAGTGACGACGCAGAGTTTGTTGCGATTGGGTTTTGACATTCCTGAAAGTGTAGGAATGGATGCTTACACTTTGGCAAAAATTGATGGACTCGTTCAAGAAGCAATTAATATGAGGGCGACTCCAGGAGGAGTTGTTTTAGTCGCTAAAGATGGAAAAATTGTTTACAATAAATCCTATGGTTATCACACCTACTCGAAGAAAAGACCAGTAACTAAAACTGACATTTACGACTTAGCTTCAGTAACTAAAATTGCCGCTTCAACTATTTCCATGATGAAACTTTATGAAGATGGTGAAGTGAATATCTACCAACCGATGAGTCAATATGTTCCTGACTTAAAAGGTACCAATAAAGAGTCCTTGACGACCCATGATATGATGGCACATCGAGCACAATTATATCCATGGATTCCATTTTATGAACAAACGGTTTCCAAAAGAAAACGACCACTTCCAAAATATTATAGTAGCAAAAAAAGTACGACTTATGATACTCCTGTTACTGATAAATTATTTATGAAGGGAACTTACATAGATGAAATGTGGAAGCAAATTTATGACTCAGAATTATTATCTACTCGAAAATATAGATATAGTGATTTGGCATTTTATCTAGTTTCAAAAACCGTAGAAGAAGTCAAAAAGCAACCACTAAATGTTTATGCCGAGCAGAATTTTTATAAGAAACTAGGGTTACATTCTGCAACTTTTAATCCTCTAGACAGGTTTTCTAAATCCATGATTCCGCCAACTGAAGATGATAAATATTTTAGGCGAAGTCGAGTTCAAGGAAATGTACATGACATGGGTGCAGCTATGCTTGGAGGAGTGAGTGGACATGCTGGTTTGTTTTCCAATGCCAACGATCTTGCGATTATCATGCAGATGTTATTGAATGAAGGATACTATGGTGGGGAGCAATTTTTCAGTCCATCGACCGTTCAGTTATTTACGACTCGACATTCAGAATGTACTCGTCGAGGGATCGGTTTTGACATGAAAGAATTAGATGGGAATCGTTCTCAGAATATGTGTGCTGAAGCATCAGGAAATACATTTGGTCATTTAGGATTTACTGGAACTTGCGCTTGGGCGGATCCTGATAATAATTTAATTTTTATACTTTTGACGAATCGAACTTACCCTTCGATGAGAAGAAATAAGTGGAGTGGAGAAGATTTTAGACCAAGAATTCAGAGTATAGTTTATGATGCGTTAAAGTAACGGGGTGCTTTAGCTGCCTACCGAAATTTTGAAAAAAATTTCGTGAAAGAATCAAAAATATAATAAGACAAAAAAACAGAAAATTCACTTGTTAGGAAATTTTCTATCTTTACCCTAAATCTATTTTTTAAAGTTTTTTATCAAAAATTTTGCTGGTAGCTAAAGCGACCAGCTACTATATGAACTTACCTTTTAACATAGCCAAACGTTACATTTTTTCAAAAAAATCTACGAATGCCATCAACGTCATTTCTGGGATTTCTGTTTTCGGAATTGCAATGGGAACATCGGTAATGATTCTACTCTTTTCTGTTTTTAATGGTTTGGAAGATTTGTTAACTGGTTTTTTTAACACTTATAATCCCGATGCGAAGGTGGTTCCTTTTTCTGGAAAAACATTTTCACAAGATTCCATCGACATCGCTCAAATCGAAAAATTAGAAGGCGTAGAATTTATTTCAAAAACACTTCAAGAGGTCGCTTTTTTTGAATATGGAAGTGGAGGTGATCAGACTTTTGGAATTGTAAAAGGTGTTGATGAAAATTTTGACAAAGTCAATCGTATTGACTCTATCATTCGCGAAGGAGAATACAATTTGAAAATAGATGATAAGGAAATGGCAGTTCTTGGCGCTGGTATTCGAAGAAAACTAGCGCTAAATTTAGATGATCCATTTACCCCACTCTCTATTTATTCTGCTAAAAGAAAAAAAGTTTCAGCCACCAGCAAGCCTTTCAAAAAAGTATCCATTTTTCCTTCCGGCGTTTTTGCAGCTTACCAAGAAGAATTGGATAATCAATATGTTTTTACTTCTTTAAAATTTGCCGAAGATTTATTGAATTTACCCAATCGATTGAGTGCGTTGGAAATTAAATTTAATCCAGCTGTCAATCAGTCAGAAACTATTGAAGCCATCCAAAAAATCGTCGGTTCAAAATTTGAAATCAAAGATCGTTATCAGCAAGAAGAAACTTATTTTAATGTTTTGAAAATGGAAAAATGGTTGATGTTTGCCTTGTTGAGTTTTGCCATGATCTTGGTTGCATTTAATATGGTAGGCGCACTTTGGGTGATCGTTTTAGATAAAAAGAAAGACATCGCCATTTTGAAATCAATGGGTGCAGAAGATTCTCAGATTAGAAATATCTTTTTGAACAATGGACTTTTGCTCACTAGTTTAGGAATAATTATCGGAATAGTTTTATCCCTCATTTTATATATCATTCATCAAAAATGGGGACTCGTCACCATGCCTGAAGGTTCTATTATTGATATTTATCCATCAAGTTTACGATTTTGGGATTTCATCGTTGTTTCATTTACAGTAATGTTGATTGGATTATTAGCAACTTTGGGGCCTGCTCGTCGTGCTTCAAAAATCAATACATTGATTCAAGAAGGGTAATTTTAAATTGGCCACAGACGAACACAGACTGAACTGACTTTCCCATTATAAATCTGAATATACTTATCGGAAAACCAGTTCAGTCTGTGTTCATCTGTGGCCAATTTTTTATAAGTCTTCTGTGGCTCTCTAATCTTTTCAAAATATTATTATTTTTGCACTCAAAAAAAGGAATGGAAGAGTGGAAAGTAGAATACGAATGGCTTCGAGTCAGACATGTAGTCAAAAAGTCAATGGGCAAAACGGAATTGCCCAATATGAATAATATTTTATTTTTGATTGGAATTCAAGAATTAGGGCGTTTTGATGACAAATTCACCAAAGAAGAAAAACAAGACTTGATGCATATTGCGATCTGTACTTTGTTAGAACCTGATGGCTATTTCAAATTCAAAGGTCGAGATGCAGATGGATGGCCTCACTTTGATGCACTCCGATCTGTAGATATTGAAGGTGTTGCTAGCCAAGAAGAATTACTCAAAATTAAAGTCATCGAATATTTTAAAAACTTAAATGACGAAGAAGAGTAGAGTATTCATCAATAGTGATGAATATCCTCAAAATAAAACTCATTGCTTATTACAAATAACTCATCGTTAAAAAAAAATTATGAAAGGATTAATATTACCTTTTTTTATTGGAATGCTTTTCATGCTTTCCACTTGTAAAGAAACTTCTCCCCATGCTATTATCAAAACTGATATGGGAGATATCAAAGTCAAATTATTTGAAAGTACGCCACGGCATACTGAACAATTTATCACATTAGCTAAAAGAGGTTTTTATGATGGTTTAATATTTCATAGAATAATGAGAGGTTTTATGATTCAAGGTGGTAACACTAATATCAGAACTGAAAAAGTAGCCGCTGAAATTGCTGAAAATCCAGCTGAGATTGATCATGAAATTGGAGAATATCACTTTAGAGGTTCTCTTGCTGCAGCTAGAACTACTAACCCTGAAAAAAGATCAGGTTCACAATTTTATATTGTAGATGGATCACCTGTAACTGATGCAATGTTGGATGGAATTGAAAGAAGAGTTGGTATTAAATATACTGAAGCTGAACGGAACCTTTACAAACAGATAGGAGGTCGACCAGACTTAGATGGCAATTATACAGTTTTTGGTGAAGTCGTTTCGGGGATGGAAGTAGTCGATAAAATTGCTGCAGCTCCTGCTCCACCTAATCCGAATGGAAGTCGTCCTTTTGAAGATATCACGATGAAAATCTATATCGTCTATGAATAATATTTTCCCAAAATAGAACAATATCAAATTATGGTTTTTACAAAAAAAATGATCGGCTTGTGGTGTTTAGCTGCAATATTATTTACTTCTTGCGCTAAGCCAGTTGCTAATTTTATGATTACAGATGATACTGTAAAAGCAGCACCAGTTAAAATCACTTTTGAAAATAAAAGTAAAAAGGCGGAATCATACGAGTGGGATTTTGGAGATGGAAATATATCTGGAGAAGAAACTCCTTCTCACCAATATTTCAAACCAGGAAAATATACCATCACTTTAAAAGCAATTAAAGAAGGTAAAATAAGTACTCAAACAAAAGAAATCGAAATCGAATCACCAGAGCAATGCTTGGTTGAAATGGAAACTTCAATGGGTACGATGATTATTCTTTTGCATAGCGCTACACCAAATCATCGAGATAATTTTATTAAGTTAGCAGAGGATGGATTCTACGATGACTTACTTTTTCATCGAGTGATGAATGGTTTTATGATTCAAGGTGGCGATCCAAACTCTCGAAATGCATCAGCCAATGCTCGGCTAGGAAGTGGTGGGCCAGGGTATCAAATCCCTGCGGAATTTGTCGATTCGTTAATTCATATCAAAGGAGCTTTGGCTTCTGCACGGCAACCTGATCAAGTTAATCCTGAAAAAAAATCGTCAGGTTCTCAATTTTATATTGTCCACGGAACGAATATTTCAGCTGAATCATTAGATCAATTTGAGAAAAAAACTGGGGTAAAATACACAGAAGCGCAGCGTAAAAAATATTATAAAATGGGTGGAACTCCTCAGTTAGACAGAAACTATGTCATCTTTGGTCAAGTGATTTATGGTATGGAGGTTATTGATAAAATAGCTACTACTAATGTAAATGGAACTCGCCCTAAGACAGATATCAAAATGAAAGTTAGTGTTATAAAATAGAATAAAGTCTACATTTTTTTTAAAAAATCATTCACACAAAATAGCTTATTAAAAATGGCTGAAAATCAAATTTTAGGAATAGACGTAGGTGCTTCAGGAATTAAAGGAGCCATCGTAAATATCAAAACAGGAGAGTTAGTTACTGAACGATTTCGAGTTCCAACTCCTTTCCCTTCAAAACCAAAAGCAGTTGCCAAATCAATTGCAGAAGTAACTAATCACTTTGAATGGAAAGGTTTAATTGGTGTTGGTTTCCCATCCGTAATTCAAAAAGGAATTGCTAAAACGGCTGCAAACATTGATAAAAAATGGATTGGAACAGATGTCGAAAAACTACTTTCTTCGGCAACAGGTTGTCCTGTTTATGTACGAAATGATGCTGATGTAGCTGGTATTGCCGAGCTCGAATTTGGTGCAGGAAAAGGTAAAAAAGGAACTGTTATTTTAATTACAATTGGTTCTGGTTTAGGATCAGCTGTTTTTACTGATGGTGTTTTATTACCTAATTCTGAATTGGGACATTTAAAATTTAAAGGAATGATTGCAGAACACTATGCTGCGGATTCTATTCGAAAAAGGTTGGAACTTAGTTGGGATGATTGGGGTAACAGATTCAATGAATACCTTCAACATCTCGAATTTATATTTTCCCCTGACCTTATTCTCTTAGGTGGAGGCTCAAGTAAGAAATTTGAAAAATATAAGCATTTAATAAAAACAGATTGCTCTGTGATTCCTGCAAAACTACTCAATCATGCAGGAATAATTGGAGCTGCTTGCCTTGCTTCTCAAAATACAAAAAAGACCATGACTAGATAGTCATGGTCTTTTTGTATTTTTTATTAAAATTTACTTACGGTAATTTTTCAATTACTTTTTCCAAGTATCTTTGATAATAAATCGAATCAGATGCACCACATATCTCTACTCGATTATGAATAAAGTTAGTCAATTCATCAATCCGAGTCCCTGTAACAGGCCTTCCTTGAAGCCACTTAATAGTTTTGAACGGATCTCCTCCTCTTTTGATAAGTGATAACAATCCTTCTCCATCCCATTCAAATTCACAAATAATATCTGTACAAAATTGATCAGCTTCCTTTATCTCTTTTTCATCAAAAACCATCTCTCCTAAAGCATAAGCAATATCTAAAACGATTACATCACTTTCTGGATCATCTGAAATTACTTTACTTAGTTTTTCACTTCCAAATTCCATCTTTAGATGATTGATCAAATTATCTGAATCAGCATAAGCAATTTCATGTGCTATCACTCCTATCAACTCATGCTCTCCTTCCAAAAATTTCAGTAGACCACTACAAATATATAGATGACCTCCAGGAGCAATAAATGCATTTAGTTCATCATCATTTTCTAAAATGGAAATTTTCCAATCATAATTACCTCTCCTTTGAACTGTAGCTGTATTTGAAATCTGATCAATCAATGTATTTAAATGAGTATATACTTCTTGATAACCTTCCTCAGCCAAAACATTAAACCCATTGGATGGTTCCTTAATCATTGTCGAAATGGCATTTCCAATCATAATTTGGTCAGCTTCATCAAATTCATCTTTCGATTGTCCCACCACAATATCTTGTTGTGGATCAGGTCGACAAGAATGCATTAAACCAATAGTTAGAAGTAAAAATAAAATGACGGAAGTAGATGTAGATATTCTTTTTCTCATGGTATAATTTTAAAGGGAGGAATGTGTATCAAGCTAGGAGTGAATTCAACATCTTGACTTTCCAAAAAATATGCCATGACTAGGAGTATAAACTGTTTTGCTTCACGACTGTTTAATTGTTAGAAAAACAGGTTAACGGTTGAGAAGCAAAATAGTAAAACAGCTTTTTTAAAATAAAAAATCCGAATCTTCAAAGTAAAGATTCGGATTTTTCATATCTGAAAAGGTTTTTTTTTTTTACATTTTAAAAGTATTAATCAATGCTCTTACTTCTGAATCTTGTTTTAATTCTGGTGTCAATTTGAATAAAGATTCTAATAAAGAAGCATTCTCTTCAAGCGCCTGAGTTAATGTTTGCAAAGCTTCTTTTCTTTTACTCATTGCAAATAAACAGGCCACTTTACAATACAAAAGTTCAGTATCTACGGTATAGATTTGTGCTTCATCCAATATTAAAAATGCTTCTTCACTATCGCCCATTTTCATCAAGAAGGTCGCATATTGCGTCCAATATTTTCCTAATTCAGGCGCCATATCAGTTGCTTTTTGGAAAAATATTTTTGCTTGATGAGCATTTTTATTTTTAAAATAAGCTTCTGCTATTGCAATTAAATACTCCTCTCTATCACAATCTGCCTCAATTGCCTGATTATAATAATGAATTGCATCATCCCATTTTTCCTCAAACATGTGGCACTCTCCCATTCGAAATAATGCCATGCTATTAGCAGCATTAGTTTCAATTGCTTTTAAATAATAATTTTTAGCAACTAAAACTTCACCTAGGTGTTCATAGCAAAATCCAATTTTTGCATAAACATCACTATCGCCTGGAGAGGTTTCTAAAAACTCTTGGTACATGTTAAGAGCTTTCTCATAATTCTCCGCCATGATATAGGACTCCGCTCCGTCTTTATATGCTATTGAAAATTTGCTATTGATGATGAACGAATATTCAAACGCCTCTGCCGCAGTTTCATAATCCTCAAGGCAATAATAAGCTTGCCCTAAATTATACCAAGCTAAATAAGAATAAGGATGATCTTCTATAATCGCTAAATGCAATTCTACACTCTCTTCATACAACCCAGCCATTTCTACAGCCAACCAAATTTTATTTAATAGAATTGGATGATTCGGATCTTTCTGCAAAGCCTTTTTCAAAACGGAAAACATCTTCTTGAAATCACCATTGATCTCATGAATTTTCGCCAATAAGAAAAGTACTTGTGATTGTTCCGCATTCCCTGAACTTTGGTACAGGTTTTTTAGAATATCATAAGCCAATTTAAATTCTCCAAATTCAATCCACACTTCTGCTTGTAAAAGATTTAAATCAAAATTTCCAGGTGAGTAAGCTAAGCCTTTTTCCAAATAAATTAATGCTTCGTCAAGTTCTTCTAACTCTACTAACAATCTACTTTTGTGAAATAAAAACTCAATAGAGGATACATATTGTGCTCTTCCAAAATCGCAAACCTCAATGGCTTTTTCAATGTTGTCATCATTCTCAAAGAATAAGATCAAATCTAAGAGTGCCGTTTTCTCAAAAAAACATACCGTTCCTGTTTGTGACATGTCCGAAAACTTTAAAATAAGCTTTTTTAATATGTTTTCTTCGTGATAATATTTCATTTTTATTTCTAGTTTAAAGTGGTATCTTTTGTAAAGATTGAAAAATTCTATCTAAGAAACTACTTTTTTGAAGAAAAAAAAATTAATATTTTAAAGTATTAAATTAAATTATAAAGCGTATAATACATTGACAATCAACACATTACAAAATAAAATAAATTATAAACATTTTTAGTATATCATTTAAATGTCTCTTTTTCATGCGTTAATACATTTCAAATAATTACATCTATTTTTTGGAAAAAAAATCATAAAACTTGATTTTTAGGTAGAAAAAAAATTATATAAATTTATAATTTGTGACAATGTATTAGGTATAAAACCTATCTATTTTGAAAAAAACTAATTGGCTTGCTGACTAAAAAGACTCCTGCAAAGATTAAAATACCCGCTAATACTTTAATCAATCCTAATTCATCCTTCCCCATCATCAAAGCAATCATCGATGCCAGTAAGGGCTGCAAATAAATATAAATACTCGTTACAGATGGACTAACTATTTTTAGTGCAAAGGCATTGAATAGGTAAGTAAAAAAAGTAGCAGCTATTAAAACAAAAGCAAATGCCGCCCAAATCGTAGAAGAAAAAGTAGACCATTCTATCGTCATTACATCACGCCAACCAAAAGGCAAAACCATAAAAAAGCCAAAAGTAAAAACCCATTTGACCACCGTAATTGGATTATATCGATTCATTAGTTTTTTAGCCAACACTAAATAAATTCCATAAGAAATTGCATTAACAAGAATCAACGTATCACCCAACAATTGACTTTGCTGAAATGAAAACGTCCCTCCCCTACTTATTAAAATGATTGCTCCTATTGCTCCGAAAGCAATTCCGATTAATTTTTGAAAAGTGATTTTTTCTTTTATTAAAATTGAAGATATAACTAAAACTAAAATTGGAGTAGTGGTCATAATTAATGACGCATTGATTGGAGTAGTATATTTTAATCCCATAAAAAAACATAGCTGATTGATTGCCACTCCAAAAACTGCACATAGAATAAGCATTGGAAAATCTTTCTTTTCCACTTTCTCATGGACAAAAGCTAAATGAAAAAACCAAAATAATCCTAATCCACACAGCACTCTAAAAATTATAAAGCCAAAGGGTTGAATATAATTATCATCCAATACCAATTTGGCAATGGAATAATTAGCTCCATAAATTAAGGCAACTAGGAATAACGCAATATGTGCTTTTACAACTTTAGACATAGAGTTTTTTTAGGAGTCTAGTATTAGGTTGATCGCTGATTCCTTTTTAACAAAAAAATCGGCGCTTATTAAACATAAGCACCGATTCTTAACTCTACAAATGTAGAAAATTATGGATAAATCTTTATTTTTTAATTCCCGTTTTGCATATTTCTACGTCGCTTCTGCCGTTCTTTTCTACGTTCTTTCATCATATCCAAAATGGTTGTTTTGAATTCTCTCTCAGCTACGTGAAGCGTCGCAATTTTTCGAATCGACAAAACCTTTTTTAGCTTTTTAAAATATGCTTTTTTCAAATCTAGCAATTCTTGATCTTTCTTAAAATTGGAGATCATCTGCTCTTCCAATTCAGCATCTGTCATATTTTCAATCCTTTGTTTGCTTTTGTACTTTCTGTTAATAGCCTTTCTATCCTTTTGAAATTGATTATAAACAGGCCAAAATAAAGCAGATTCCTCTGCATTTAAATCCAAACGATTGGTAATATAAGCTACTTTTTGAGCTTCAATTTTTGCATTACCACGGTCTCCAGGTTGAGCGAAGAGACTTGCCGAGCAAAG
>CAJQQY010000193.1 GCA_905480595.1 uncultured Saprospiraceae bacterium
TCGATATTCTTCATGTGGTCGATACCCCCAACTATTATCACCACCAACACCCATTTGTTTCCAATCAACACATACTTCAATAAAATTTTTCGGAGGTATCTCATCTGCATGCCGAGGTTCTAAATCAAAATCTTCTAAACAATTGTGGGATGCTCCAATCCCTAATGTTTCTTCCGCAATTATTGCAAGCCCATCTCCTTTTTCATTTATAAAATGAATCCAGCGAACATCTGTTTTATATCCATTTTCTTGAGGATAAATGTAAGGAACATAAAAGTCTTTCACCCTACTTTTGTAGGTTCCAACAAAAGCTGAAGTTTTTCTATCTTGATAGTTTTCATGAGGACCGCGACCATACCATTCTACTTGTTGATACTCAGAAGGCATTTGAAACCGCATTCCGAAACGAGGAATTTCAGGTAGGAATTTATTTTTTTCAAACAATGTATTTACAAATAATTCTCCTTCAGAATTTACTCGATAATTTACATTAAGAATACCACGTCCATTTGATAATTTAGAAGTTGTTTGTATAAAAACTTCACTATTCTTCTCTTCAAAATCAAACTTTGTCACTTCTTTTTCCTTGTTAATATCTTTCCATATTTTTAATTCATTTTGCATGCTATAACCTCTATCATTATTGGTTGGTATTCGCCAAAAATTAGGGTTCAATGGTTTTTTAAATAACTCTTTAGAATTTAAAATATAACCATTTACATCTCCTGTCTTTTTAGAAAAAGAAACTGAAAAGTGTTTTCCTTCAATTATGATTTCATCCTCTCGGTCTAGTAGAGTTAGTTTTTCGTTGGTTGTTTGAAAATGGTTTTTTGGAGCGGCTTTTTGCAAAAGTAATTGAGCCTTTGCAATATTATGCCCTTTTGGAATTAATCCTTTTTCTGATTTTGTTTCCACAAAAAATTCTATAAAATATTCATCAATTTTATTCAGTTTTTGTTTTTGTAAATCAAATGTTATAATTTTCTCTTCCAAGGGATTTAACACCTCTTTTAAAAGAAGTTTTTCCTTTTTTATCGCCTTCCCATTTTTAATAATTCGATAGAAAAAATCAAAATCCGTAGAGGAAATAAAAGCGTGAAAATTTCTAATTCGCACCTTTCCTGATTTTATATCTTCATCATAAAATTTAAATGGTTGATACGCTACTTTAACTTCTTCCAAAATAGGTTTTGGACTTCTATCTGGAAACACCAAACCATTCAAACAAAAGTCTTCATCACTAGGAACATCAAAGGGACCATAGTCACCGCCATAAGCAAAATGTGATTTCCCGTTAGGTAATTTCTCTAATAAACCTTGGTCCACCCAATCCCAAATAAAGCCACCTTGCAACTGCGGTTCAGCATCTATCAAATTCCAATAATCAATCAAATTCCCGCCACTATTCCCCATAGAATGCATATACTCACACATGACGTAAGGACGTGGATCACCAATTTTCAAATACTCTTTCATTTGTTCGATCGTTGGATACATTGGAACGACAAGGTCGGTATATTCTTCTGTCCAAGCTTGTTCAAATTGAACCAATCTTGACTTATCTTTCCCCTTAACCCAAGCTGCAGACTTTTCAAAATTTCGCCCCGAACCTGCCTCATTCCCCAATGACCAAATGATAATGGAAGGATGATTTTTATCCCGTTCGACCATTCGAGTGATTCTATTCAAATGAGCTTTTTCCCAAAGTGGATTATTCCCCAAAGTCTTATCCAAACTATATCCCCAATTCCATAAAGAGCCCATATCATGGCTTTCAATATTTGCTTCATCTATTAAATATAACCCATGAATATTACACAACTCATACCATCGTGGATCGTCTGGGTAATGGCTTGTCCTGACTGAATTGATATTGTTTTTTTTCATTATCTCAATATCCTGTAGCATCGAAGCCTCAGAAATCACATGTCCAGTTTTCATGTCATGTTCATGACGGTTAACACCTTTAAAAAGAATCGGTTTTCCATTTATGCAAACTTGTTTATTGATGACTTCTACCTTTCTAAATCCAACTGAAGAAGTATAATAAACTGGATTATCTCCAAGGATTGTTATTGTCAATTCATATAGATTTGGAGTCTCTGCTGTCCATTTTTCCACCTCTTTTAATTCTCCGTGTATACTTTGTTTTTTTTCTAAATTATAATTTTTCTCAAAAGTAGTTTTCCCTGATTTTTTTTCTTTCAAGGCTATTTTAATTTTTTTCCTTTGAAAGTTTCCAGCAGGAATAATTTCCAAATTAAAAGTCCCATCCTGATAATTATTAATTAAGTCAGGTTGAAAAAAGTAATCTTTAATATGCACTTTTGGTTCTACATAAAGATAGACATCTCGTTCTATGCCGCTTAGTCTCCACATATCTTGGTCTTCCAAATAACTGCCATCATTCCACCGATAAACTTGAACAGCAATCGTATTTTTTCCATTTTGCAAAAAATTAGAAACGTCAAATTCAACCGGAGTTTTTGAGCCTTTCCCCATTCCAATTTGCTTTTCATTCACCCAAACAAAAAATGCAGAATTGACTCCTCCAAAGTGTAAAACTACCTTCTGGTCTTTCCAATTATCAGGTAAATCAAATGTTCGGAAATAAGATCCTACAGGATTATAATGTTCTTGAATTTTAGGTGGAGTCTTTTCATGAGGATATTTGACATTTGTATAAATAGGTGTGCCAAATCCTTCCATTTGCCAATCAGCGGGAACATTTATTTTTGACCATTTACTACGATCAAAATTATTTTTATAAAAATCCAAGGGACGTTGTCGAGGACTTTTTGACCACTCAAAATCCCATTTTCCATTCAGGTTAAGATAATGCTGAGATTTTTGGAAATCACCATTTTTTGCATTGTCTGCATTTCGATATGGAAAAAGAGTGCAATGCGCATCAAGATTATTGATCCCAGTAATTTCAGGGTTCTCTAATTCATCTGGCATTTGCGTCATAAGTGGAAATACCTGAAATAGTAAGAAAAAAACAAGAAAAATCCTCATTGGTTTAATTTAATAGAATGATAAAAAATTATTCATAAAAATGTTAGATTACATTTTTCTATGCTTAGAAACATCATCTTAAACTTATTGAGAATTAGATAAATTTTGGTAATTGAATTAACCAAAAAAGGGGGAGTTTTTGTCAGTTAGTTCTTCCTTTCAAATTTAAAATATCTTTGACTTCTGCTTGAGAAAGGTCATTGGAATAATTCAATTTTCGATATTCAGAAGGCAACATACCATGTTGTTCTTTAAAACATTTTCGGAAATATTTAGGGTCGGTGAATCCTAAATTAAAAGCAACTTCGGAAGTTGTTACATCTTCAGTTGCTAAGCGTTGAGCAGCATGTTTCATTTTAACAACACGGATAAATTGGTTGATTGAAAATCCGGTGATGCTTTTTATTTTTCGATATAATGAGGTTCGACTATGTCCCAATTCTTTGGATAAAAGGGGAACTGTAATATCTGTTTTTTCTATTAGATCGAGGACAGTTTGCTCCGCATTGCGAATAAATTGAAGTTCAGGAGAATCTTCAATTTTCGTTGTTTCTTCCCACTCCCCCGTCGCAAATAAATCCCGAAGTTGTTTTCTTTGATTCAATAAATTATTGACCCTTGCTTTTAAAACGGAGGAAGAAAACGGTTTAGTAATATAGGAATCTGCACCTGACTCATAGCCTTCAGCTTTAAATTCATCGGCAACTTTTGCAGTCAAAAGAATAACGGGAATATGATTGGTCGTTGTTGTATTTTTAATATGATGACAAAACTCTATCCCATCCATTTTAGGCATCATGATGTCCGAAATAATTAAATCAGGAATGATCGAGGTTGCCTTTTCTAAAGCCTCTTTTCCATCTTTTGCAAGGTGTAATTCAAAATCATCTTTTAATTGCTCCTTAATATAATCGAGGATGTCTCGATTATCATCTGCTATAAGTAAAAGGGGTTTTTCATTTCCAATTACAACAACTGCCATTTCTTCTTCTTCAACATTTAAAATAGTTTCATGCTTTTTAATGAACCTTACATTTTGCATAGATTCATAATTAGATTTTTCGGTTGGCAAACAAACAGAAAATTTTGTTCCTTTCACTTCATTTGCAACTGAAATATTTCCTCCATGCATTTCTACCAGACTTTTAGTTAGAGCTAAACCAATTCCTGTTCCTCCTTTTCCAGTTGAATTTTCAGCTTGAAAAAAGGGGGTAAAAATAGCACTCAGTTGCTCATTCGGGATTCCCTCTCCAGAATCATGAACTTCTAACAATATTTCATCATTGCTTTTTTTCAAAGAGAAAATAATCACACCACCTTCAGGAGTATATTTAACTGCATTGGATAAAAGGTTGTTTAATATGATTTGAACTTTCTCAATATCACACCAACAATTCAAATCTTTTTCAACTTCCAAATGCAAATTAATAGCATTTTTTCTAGCATGATAAGCAAAGCTCTCTGCTTCTTCTTCTGCCAATATTGCCAAGTCATAATAATCAATATTTAAGATAATATCCTCCGTTTCCATTTTTCTAAACTCTAATAATCTATTGACTAATTTTAGTAATTGGGAAGAATTTCTTTTTATCAATAACATTAAAGATTGATGTGGTTGCAATGATTCCATTTTCAATAAATCATTTACAGGGCCTTGAATTAAAGTCAAAGGAGTTCTTAACTCATGTGAAAAATTGGTAAAAAACCTAAGCTTTTGCTGAATATCTGAATGCTCTTGATGTCTAAGCTTTTGTTCATAAATTAATTTTTGCTTCAATTTAATTTGTCGATTATTATATCTCACCATGCAAAAAATTAATAATCCTAGCAATAACACATATACAAAATAAGCAGTCCACGTTTTCCACCATGGTGGTAAAACTAATATTTGAAAAGATGAAATTTCTCCTTTAAAAGTTCCTGAGCGATCTGTACTTCTTATTTTAAATTCATAATTACCGTGAGATAAATTTCGATAAGTTGCAGAACGAATGGGTTCGTTCAAATTCCAATCTGAATCTTCACCTTCCAATTTATAATCATAATTCCATCCTTTTGAATTTGGAAAATCTAAGGCATTGAAATGTATGGCAAAGGTGTTTTCGTAATAAGAAAGTTGGTGAGGAGATTTATTCTCAACAGGAATTTCTATCGTGGATTTTTGAGATTCGTTAGGCGAATTAAATAGTTTCATATTTGTAAAAACTACCTTTGGAGGCATTTGTTTTTCCAATAATTTTTCAGGAGTAAAAATATTCACTCCACGAATACTGCCAAACACCAAATCTCCATTTTGTAATTGAAGCCCAGAATTATCATTAAATCTCCCTAATTGAAACCCATGAGAGTTATCAAAATTCCTAAAAGTTTTATCTTTCAATGAAAAGCAAGATAAACCGACATTCGTACTGATCCAAAGGTTCCCAATTCTATCTGGTACAATTGCTCGAACTGTATTATTTGCCAATCCTTGAGATTCTGAAAAGACTTCAAATTGGTTCGTTTCTATATCAAAACAGACTAATCCGCTTTGGCGAGTCCCTAACCAAATTTTATTTCCTTGTAAATGAACTGTCAAAGCAACGGGTGTAAATTCAAGATCGGAATACCAATTATGATAAGCTAATTTATGAGTTTTCAAATCATAAACAGCTAAACCGTTACCAAAAGTTGCCAGATACATCTTGTCATTTCCACCAAATTCAATATCTCTCACATCCATATAATCTGTTTCATACAGATGTATTATCCTTCTAGTTTTATTATCAAAAACATGAATACCTCTTCCATTGGTACCTATCCAAATATCTCCGTTTTTCATTTCAAACAATGCTCTTACA
>CAJQQY010000194.1 GCA_905480595.1 uncultured Saprospiraceae bacterium
ATAGCAACTCCAAACCATACGAAAAACCTTCGCCAGTTACCACTTTTCTCATCCGCTTCAATCAACGCCTCCGCCCCTTCCCAATACTCGGGTTTCATCTCAAACTTCCGATGTTCGAGTTTATCCTTAAAAATCTTGTCGAAGTTATTTTCCATATCTTAACTTTTAATAAAATACATATTCATAATTAGCCATCATAAAAAACTGTAAATCAGCTAGTTACAATATCAATGTGCTTTCCTTCGTACCTCTTCTTTCATTGCTGCGCTAATAAATTCTTTTAATTTTTTTCGAGCAAAAGACAAATGCCACTTAGAAGTTCCATCCGAAATTTCTAACATCTCCCCTATTTCTTTGTGACTATATCCATCAATTGCAAAAAGGTTAAAAACTTTTTGACTTACTGGAGGCAAGCGTTTTATCATTTCTTCAAGCTCTTCTGCCTCGAAATTTAGATCAGCTACATTTAGCGTAACTAAGTCATCATGATTATGAAAGTCTTCAAAATCAGTATGCTCAATTAGCTCTTTAACTTTTCTATTTTTTCTGAATTCATCAATTACTGTATTGATCATAATCCGTCTAATCCAAGCTTGAAACGGAACATTCGTTTTATACTTATCTAGGTTTTTTAATATTTTTAAAAAAGCCTCATTAACTACTGCAGCTGATTCTGATTCATCTTTTTTGTACCTCATACCAACACTCATTAACGTGCTAAAACAACTTTGGTAAAGTTGAAATTGAGCACGTCGGTCACCCTTTTGGCAATCTGCCAATAATTGAGCGTTAATATTCATTGAGTACTTTGTTGGTTTTTAATTAGGCAAAATATAGTATATCAATTGATTAGAAAATCAGTTAATCAGGTCTTTGTTTTCCAATTATCCAATGACCTGATTTCCTGATTAACTAATCAACTGATAGGCGGCTAATTATCTTTTCATAATTTTATGAGAAATGATTTCTTGTCCATCACTCAAATTTAAAAAGTAAATGCCAGAAGGAAGGTTTTTCAAATTAATATTCATTGTTTGAATTCCCTCATTCAATTCTTTATTTTCAGTAAGAATAGTTTTTCCTAACAAGTTACTTACGGAAACATTCAAGTTGGTATTTTTACGAACTTCGATTTGAACGTTCATATTTTCATCAACTGGATTAGGGAAAACTTTAAGTGATGCTCCATTTAAAACATCTTCAATTTTTGTTACATAAGTTTCATTCACTTCAAAGTTAACGTTACCATTTGGATTATCAGGACCAATAGTAATAAACTTGATTCCTTGCTCTTTACCTAATACTTCAACTACAATTTTGTAAGTTCCCCAAGCTAAGTTTTGAAATTCGAAAATCCCTTGATCATCTGTAATCGTATGAGTAATTGGCACATCATTCTCAGTTAGTAACAATATACTTACGTTTTCTAACGGATCTCCTTCTCCCCTTGTTTCAACTTGACCAGATGTAAAGTTTGCACCTTCACTAATCAATCCTCCAATAAATCCAGGCCCTCCTGGGTTCGTTCCTGAAACCATATCTATATTATATAACGCGTTCACATTTCCAGGTGAAGTAACTGTAGTTGCCTCATTCCAATACAATACATTTGGAAAATATGTTGGCAAATAATTATCATATTGATCGGATCCAACTTCAATCGCAGCTTTCACTAAATAATCACCTGTGGCAACATTGGAGAAAGAATAAAATCCTCCCCAATTATTTGGTGTAGAAGTTACAAGCTGACTATCCAAAGCAGTCAAAGTTCCTGCAGCCGCATCATTTTCTATCAAATAAACTTTAAACGTATTTACTCCATTATTGATCCAACCACCACCTACAGAAATAGAATCCAAAAGAATGTATCCTTCAATAACGTCTTGTACCGCAATCGTATAACAAGTAGATACTGTACATCCAGTTCCATCGGTTACAGTAAGACAATAAGTCCCAGCAGAAAGTGGACCAATACTAGGTGTAGTTGCCCCATTAGACCATTCATAAGTAAATGTGTTCGAATTTGGACTAGTTGCATAAGAGTATAAATCTGAACCAACTAAATAAACTGACACCTCGCAAGTACCTGAAGTATCTGCATAAAAATAATAGCAATCATTCGCTGTACACCCATTTCCATCTGAAATAGTTACACAATAATCACCATCTCCTGGAGGCGTGATAATTTGAGTAGCTTCTCCAGTTGACCATGTAAAAGAAAATACCGAATTAGGATTATTTGAAGTGGGATTTGCACTAATGGAATTTCCATTTTGATTGATTACTACAGCACAATCAGGTCCACTTCCAACTACACAGGCAGTTGCAACACATCCATTCGCATCGGTTATAGTTACACAAGTAGAATCGGATGGCACAGTATTACAATTGGTACTACCAATAACTCCATCACTCCAATAATAAGTATAAGGTGCAACGCCAGTTGGTATTGCCTCTAAGCAAGTGGTTCCAATAATAGGCGCAATACTAACTGAGCAAGTTGGAGCATTTACCAAAACAGTCACACAAGCAGACTCTGAACATCCATCAGCATCAGTTACCGTTACACAAAATGTTCCTGAAACAGGAGTATAAATTGATTGTGTAGTGGAATTTCCCGTACTCCACAAATAGGTATAACCTGGAGTTCCAGATGAGTTTGCAGTCAAAGTATAACCACTAGAATCAGGAATTACATCAATCCAAACAACACAATTTGGTACATTAGTATTCGAACATGCAATTGCTTGGCATCCTGTCGCATCGGTAATCGTAACACAATAGGTATTAAAGATTGGATTAATACAAGTTGTACTTGCATATGTGCTATCACTCCATTCATAAGTAAAAGGAGCAGTCCCCGATGGGTTTGCTTGAAGGCAAGCACCACCTTGAATAGTATCAATGGTAACTGCACAAAGCGAATCAGGACCATAATTATCAAAATTAGCCTGAGCGGAAATAAATCCTAAAATAAGAGTGAATGTAAAGATGATTTTTTTCATGTTCTTTGAAAATTAATATTTAAATTGATTGAAATAATTACTGTTACTTACCTTCACGTACATTTATTTAAATAGGTTGGGCGCAAGGTAAATTTTATTTTAAAAAATTCACTTTGCTATTTTTTCAAAAAACAGCCTTTTCTTCATTCAAATAGAAATACGATGAAAAAAAACATTACCAATAATGAAGGTCGAGGAATTTGGGCATGGGATATTGTAAAAATAATCACTCTTTTTTCAATAGTCCTATTCCTGTTTATTTTTTATTCAAAAGGATTTAATGAAGAGAGCAATCGAATTGTTATTAGGTTAACTGCGCGAATGAGTGGGATTTTGTTTTGTTTAGCTTTTGGAGCGTCAGCTATTCATGCTTGGCTTAAAAATTCTTTCTCTTGGTGGGTTTTTATGAATCGAAAATTTTGGGGAATATCCTTCGCGATTATGCACTTAGTTCATCTAGCTTTTTTAGTATTATTGCAACAGTATTTTCATCCTGTATTTGAACGAGCTGCTACGACCTCTCTTCTGGCTGGAGGATTAGTCTATTTATTTTTGGTACTAATGCTTTTGACCTCCTTTTCTTTTTTTGCAAAAAAAATAACAACCCAAAGTTGGAAAATTCTACACACCGTTGGAGGCTATTGGATATGGTTAATTTTTATGATTAGCTATGTTAAAAGGGTAATTCGAGGTTCTAACGAATACATCCCTTTAGTTGTTCTTTTTGCTATAATATTACTTTTGAGAATTTGGAAGTTATGGAAAAAGTAGGAAAGGTTAGACGTTTTACCTCTTCACCCACACTAACTCCTCAATCATTCTTTCAATTTTATTTTGAAATTCGATCAAATCAGTTGGAGCATCATGATTATTTCTAATAATAATTTGATGGACATTATCACTTACCATTATATAAGCATCTGGAAGGTCTTCAATAACTTTTTCATTAGCAGGATAAATGGTCGACATTTTAAAAAATTTCCCTTCATTTATTTTACTTTTTATGGAAAACATAAAACCAGCATGTGCTTTAGCTTTGTATTTCCCTAAACGAGGAACATTCTTTTTTCCAATATAAGTTGCATCTCCATTGGATTGTAAAATAAATTCATAGTCTGGACATTTACCATAACAGCCCGTTTTTTGCATAGTGACAACTCGGTAAACTTTTGAAACTTCAGATAATTTTGAAGGAGACTTTTCTTCGATCACATTCTCATTTGTGGGCGTTGCGTTTTCTTCCAAATTAATTGTAGGAGCTGGAGCGGGAGCAACGACTACTTTATTTTTCTTGGAACAGGAAATAAGGAGAAAACATCCTAAAAGCAAAGTCAACCAAGTGAAGTAATTTTTCATAAATTTAATTTTGAACAAAAATATAAATTTGATTTTAAAAATAAGAAATTGATTTTTTTTTAAAGATAATTAGCCACAAAGTTCACCTACTTTCAAAAAATACTTATTGATTAAATGGCGTTTTAAATATAAAAATCATAGATTGTTTTTCAACCTATTGATTATCAATAAGTTATATTTAACGAATCTCTTTTCAATACTTAATAACCAAAATCAACAATGAAGAATTTAATAATCGTATTCACAATTTTGTGCTTTTTTGCTAGCTGTAAAAAGGACAATAAAAAAACTACTCAATCAAATAACAATACTCCTACAGAAGTAGAAAATGCTAATGATAATAAAGAGGAATTAGAAATTGACGATACTTTAGTTGTACCTGATGAAATTTCTGAATTTCTAAAAAACAAAATGCCTAGCTACGAAATCGTTCCAAGGGAAAAATGGCTATCAGAAGAATATTTAGAAGGTATGTCAAAATCTTTACGCCCACTTTATAAAGATGATATTTTAATAGAAGGTGATTTTAATGGAGATGGTGAAGATGACTTTGCTACTTTCTTGATAGACAAAAAAGGAAAAATGAAATTATATGCATTTCATAAAACTTCATCTGGATACAAAAAATATGAGTTAAAAATAGGAGAAACTAGCGGATTCCTTGGAGCTGGATTAGATGTGGAAGAGCCTGGTTTTGTTTATGGAGGAAATAAAGAAGTTGGTTTGGAATACAATGGAATCAACTATAATATTTATGAAAAAACAGGAACAACTTTCTACTATGACTCAGGTCGATATAGAAAGGTTTTGACGAACGATTAATAAAGATTTTTTGTAAGAAAAGAAGACCTTCCAGCTTTTAAAAGCTGGAAGGTCTTCTATTTTAATTAAAAAATAAAACGGCTAAAATTGCTAATAAAGCTGGAAGTCCTTGAACTATAAAAATTCTTTTCGTAACACTTGCTCCTCCATAAATCCCTGCAACAAAAACACAACCAAGAAAAAATAAGGCTACATTTTGGCTCCATTCCATATTTGAAATTAACAATGACCATATCAACCCAGCTGCCAAAAATCCATTATATAAACCTTGATTTGCTGCCATCGTTTTGGTTGGCTCAAATAAATCCTTAGGTAATGGAAATACCTTTCTTGCTCTTGTTGTCCATGCAAACATCTCTAACCATAAAATATAAATATGCTCGATGGCAATAATTCCGATAGCAATTTTGGCGATGATACTCATTGTTTGTTTTTTAGAAATGAATAATATTGAATTTAGACAGGCTTATTAAAATATCTCTCATGTAAAAGTTGCACGTGATGAATCTCATGACCAGCAATCATGTAGCCCAAGGACAAAGAAGAAACTGGACTCCCACTCGCCTCGCCACGCCTTCCATAATCGTCATCACTCAAATTTTCAAATAAAGATATTGTCGAATTTCTAATGGATTCATATTCTGCCATAATTGAACTTCCTGATCGTTGTGTTGCATTGTAAAATGGAACATAATCATTTTGATCAAACCCAGGCATTGGAGTTCCATCATTTCTAGCCACCCGAAGTGCTCTGTAGGCAAAAATTCTTTCGGTATCCATAATGTGCATCATCACCTCCTTAACCGTCCATTTTTCAGGAGCATATTTATGATTCCAATCTTCATCTGAAAGTTTTGAAAGTACCGCAAGAGTTTCAAATTTTTGTTCTATTAAATTTTGAATAAAATTGTCTCCTTTTACTTTCCCAATATAAGTTTCATAATAAGGATTGTATTCGCTTGATTCTGGTCTTTTTCTGATCATTATATTTTATCTTTTTTCAAAGAAAAGGATTTAAATCCGATTTTTTACAAAAAAAAAGCCTTCAAATAACTCAATATTTGAAGGCCTATTTTTATGGAAGGAACTATTGCCCTCCTTCGTAGTATTCGATAATTGCTTCCACTTTTGGATGTCCAAACAATTCTGGAGCAAAATCATAAATGTCATTTCGTAAAGAAAAATCTTCTCCTAGCGCCCTTCCTAAAACTTCTATTCCTTTTGCCTCATTTCCCATACTTAAAAGAATGGCAGCATGATGATAAACCAATTGGATATCTGGTAATTCCTCAACTGACTCCGCAAGAAGTTTTTCGCATTTTTCCACTTCGCCAATGTTCAAATACAAGCTAGCTAATTCAGATCGATACCCTGAGTGAAAAGGATCTATTTCAATAGCCATTTCAAAATGACTTTGAGCTTTATCAAACTCCGCCATCATAAAATATACTTTTCCTAAACTTTTATGAATATCATCTCGATCAAAATTCACCTCTAAAGCTAATTCGTAATTTTGAATCGCTAAGGTATATTTTCCATCTAACCGATAAGTTTCAGCCAACAAAAATAATAAATCTGGATCAGCTGGGTCAATCAAAAGACCAGATTGCAATGGCTCACGCGCGACCCTAAATTCACCACTCATGATTAGACTCTCAGCAAATTGAATAATCAGTTCTAATTCGACAATATCGAATCTCTCAAAGGCTATTTTTAAATATTGAGATGCCTTTTGAAACATACCCAACAACATACATACTTCAGCTAAATCTAAATAGGCTGATTCGAAGTCTTCATTGATGATGATACAAAATTCAAATGCTTCAATAGCTTTTTCATACTCTTCTTCTGAATAATATGCGTGAGCAATATTGAACCATGAGATTGCCGAATAGTGCTCTTTTTTTAACAAAAATTTATTTAGTATAATCCCTTCTTTAGATTTTTTAGAAAGTTCAGTTACCATCCAAATTTTTCCCATCGCATCCTGATGATTAGGATTCACCCACAAAACTTCACTTAAAGATTCGAAAGTTTTATCAAAATAATCTAGTTTTTCATAAGCCAAAGCTTCATGATAATACACTTCACTCAAAATATTTCCAGTATTTTGATATTTGAATTTCAAAGCAGAAATAACAGTAAGTGCCTTTTCAATTTGTCTTTGAGCAATTAATATTTCCAACCTTAAAAGGTCTACTTGAAAAGGTTTTAAACAAGAATCTAAAGATTGATTCAGAAATCGAATCGCTTCTTTCTTTCCAAAATTGTAAATTAATAACCTTGTTTTTCTAACTAATAATTCTGTAGATTTTTTGAATTTTGAAATCCCATAATTTAGAACCTCAAGTGCTATATCAGGGAATCTTTCATAATCAAAATAATCGGTAAGCAAAATAATTTCTGACTTTGTAAAAGTACAGTCTTCTTGATTTTGTGACAAATTTTCAAATTTGCCGACAAGTGTTTTTAACCTATTATCAGGCTGATGTGGATAGTGTTTCATGGAAAAATTCAATTTGTTCTGCTAAGTAAATGGGATTTGATATTTTGTTTTGGTCTTCTTATAAATTGATTGTTCAGTTTTATTAAAAAATTAGAGTTATACAATCTGTATTATAATTTAAGGAACGAAAACCCATTGATTTGCTCTATTATTAAATTATAAATAATAATAATATTTACAAACCATGAGTTGTACAATTTGTGACACTTAAAAATGAAGTTTCACAACTGATTTTCTCAAAAAATTAAAAACGGTTAAATATAAATTCTAGATTAAATATTGGTTAATACTACAGAAGTAACTACTAAAAAAGCATACTTATATGGTGTCCCTCCAATATTCTGGGTGAAGTGTAAATTAGTTATAGTAGATATTTGGAAACCTTAAAATTAAAGGAGTGTGTAAGATTCTCTTGTCTAAAAGTAAAATTACAAAAGGATTTAATAAATTCAAATATTTTTAAACTTAAATTAAGTTTTATTATACTATTATTTTTTTTTACCATTTAAAAAAAGCTGTAACAATACATTTACAAAATTAAATTTCATTCTTTTCTATTTTCTTATTTTTCTTCACAATGAATTTTTTAAGATCTCGATTAACGGCAATAGCAGCATTCAACTCAAATCCAATCAGGATAATAAAGCAATTTATTTGAATCCAAAGCATGATAACGATAAAGGTTCCAATCGTTCCATACAATTTATTATAAGCGCCAAAGGAGTTCACATACCATGCGAAAATGAGAGAGGTTGCGATAGACAAAAAAGTAGCCAAGGTGGCTCCAGGTGAGAAATATTTTACTTTCATCTTTGTTGCAATTCCAAAATGATAGATTAATGCGATAGCAAAATAGAAAAGGAAAAAAGAAATAATCCATCTTAATAATTGAATACTAAATTCAGTAAAACTATCAGTATCTAAATATTCAAATAAATAACTTAAAAGAGTATTTCCTAGAATAATTAATAACAAAGAACCGATAACCAATGTTCCGAGTAAAATAGTAATCCAAAATCCAATTATTCTTTTTTTGAAAATAGATCGTTTGACGAAAGTTGCAGTATGTGACTTTTCAAATCCTTGCATCATAGTAATCATCCCATTTGAAGCAAAGAAAATGGCTAACAAGAAACCAAGTGAAAGGACATCAAATCTTGATTGGGTAGCAACTTCATTAATAAAATTGACCAACTGCTGTCGCGCATTGTCTGGTAGAATTTTCACTTCATTAATCAGTTCATTAATTTGGGCAATTATAGTTTGATTAAAATTAATAGACCCGTTTGTATTAAAAACTAAAAGCTCTTCCGGAATGTATGGAATAATAAATCCAGAAAAATAAGGAAGTATAAAAGGGATCAATGTAAAAATCACTAAAATTGATGGAAACAAAGAAAGGAAAAAACTAAATGCCATCGAATTGGCTCGCATGTTTATATTAAACTGCTTAAGTTCAACGAAAATAAAACTAATTACATCAAATAGAGGAACATGAAAAAATCCTGGAAGAGAATTATGCTTTGACCATCTTATCAAAAATGATATTAATGGTAATTTAAAAATGAAATTTTGAATTTCTTTTGCTGAAGGAATTTTCAAAGTGTTTCGGATTTGGTAGTCGCTTCAAAAAATGGTCTTAGTTTTCCTAATAAAAATTGAGGAGCTTTGATTGATTTATTAGTTTCAGCATTAACGAAACATAATTTAACTGAACCTCCATTCACTAATTTATTCTTCTCGTTAAAAATCTCATGATAGAAAGTTATCGTACTGCCTGGCAACTCTCGTAAAGTTGTTTTGACTGTCATCAATTCATCATATAATGCAGGTCGAACAAATCTCATATTTAAACTCATGACTGGCATTAATGTTCCATATTCTTTTTCCATTGATGCATAAGTCAACCCAACAGAACGAATCATTTCGGCTCGTCCTACTTCATAATATTGAGCATAATTGCCATAATATAAATATCCCATCTGATCGGTTTCTCCGTATCGCACTCTTATTTTTGTCTCGGTTGTAAACATCCTTTCTTTTTTAAGTAGTAAACAGTATGCAGTCGAAAATTAGCAACTGAAAACTGCATACTATTAACTTCTTTCAATTGGGCAAGTCATACAATGCGATCCTCCTCGTGCTCTTGATAACTCATTGGAAGGCAAGGTGATAATTGTATTTTCAACATCAGAAGGCTTTAATTCCCCTGACTTAAATTTCTCTAACAATACACTTGCATGAATCACATTGAACCCTGCTTCCTCAAATGCTTCATTTGTTTTAATATTTCGATCATAAGTTAAAGCAACCCCAGGTTTAATCGAAACCAAGTTACATCCATCTGTCCATTGCTCTCTTTCTTGATAAGGAGACTCCCCTTTCCCACTCAAAACAAACTTCATATTCGGGTTTATTTCATTAAGGAAAAATTCTTTGACTGAGCTATAAAATTTACTCGTTCCATTGATTTTATGCACTTCTACATTAGAACTCATTCCATCTACAACAATCGGTTTAAATGCAGCTACAAAACCTTTATCTATTTGAGTAAAAATAGTATCAATGTGCATACAAGTCCGATCATTTGGAATATTAACCTGTACAATGTTTTTCACTACTCCCCTTTCAAATAAAACATCTCGAAGAGAAAGAACAGCGTGATGAGTTGTTCTTTCACTACATCCAATCATAAGATAATCTTCATTAATAATCATCACATCTCCCCCTTCAATTGAAACAGATTCTCCTCTTTTAGAAGGAGTAAATATTTCCTTATTATTTAAATTAATAATTCGGTTTTCTTTTTTTAATTTTTCAAAAATTGGATGACACCAAAAAATAAATCTTGTTAGAAGATTCTCTCGAGCACGTGCGGCTTTTGCAGCTTTTGTAATGATTACATGATCATTTACCGTAATTGCAATATCTCGTGTAAAAATAAAATTAGGAATGGGATCAAATAAAATATGATCATCTTCCTCATCATAACCTGTAATTAAGACTTCTGCCAATTTATCATTTGGCATCTCTGATAATTTGTCTTTAAAACTTAATGGCAACTCCTCAAAATCAATGATCATATCAATTATTTCACTTTTTCCATCTTGATCATTTTCGAGTGCTTCAAATATTAATTGCTGAGTTTCTAAGACATTTTCATCTCCTAAAAATGCTTTAAGTATATCAGTAAAAACATCATGCTCTTCTTGCATTTGGGGCAAGTAAACAATATCGTCAAATAATAATTCATCCGATCGTTTGGGGGAAATTCTTTGAATTCCTTCATCTGGGCGATGGACAATCACTCTTTTCAATGGTCCAATCTCAGAGGATACATTAATTTTATTCATATTTAATTTAATTTGGCTAGTTTATTTTTTCGATTATTACGAATTGGTCCAAAAGTAAAAATTGTTTTCCTCCAATTCAAACCCTATTGCTGGATATAATTTATTCCCAATATCATTGGTCGTTTCTGTTTCTAAAAGAATTCCACAAGCATTCGTTTTTTTACATAATTCTTTTGCTTGGTTAATCAGCATTTTGGAAATACCATTTCCTCGAAAATCAGGATTCACAAATAGATCATTCAGCAACCACATTCTTTTCATACGTACAGAAGAGAAGATTGGATACAATTGAGTGAAGCCAATTAATTGGCCATTAATACTTTCACAACCGTAAATAATAGATTCACCATTTCTCATTCTTTGTAATAAGAAATTCCTCGCCATTTCTTTGTTTGAATCTTTCCGATACCAAACTCGGTAGGCATCAAATAAATCTACCACTTGGTCGATGTGCGAAATATCAGCTTGAATTATTTTCATGAAAAAAGTATTTTAAAATTTGATACAAAGCTAATCAATATCGGCTTTCAACAAAAAAAGAAAGGAATCAGTTTTTTAGTTTATTTCAAACCACTAATATTTCGATTTTTTGCTAAGTTCACTATATTTACAAAAATTAAAAGCATGAAAGAACAAGAAAAAGTGGACTCTAATAACACTCCTAAGAAAAAACCAAAATGGTTACGAGCTCTTGAATCGCAAAGTTGGCAGGCAGAATTAGTAATTTCAGGATTAGCAATTCTAGGTTCTTTACAATTAC